>NZ_JBEOXI010000461.1:0-3452 GCF_040296465.1 Streptomyces sp. NPDC002130 | reverse complement strand
GTGCGAGCAGGCACTATGGGCGGAAGAGCAGTTCACCTGCCGTACGTGACGCGTTCGGCCCCGGGTCAGCCGGGTCCTCAAGGACACCCCGCCGGCCGAGATCCTCGCGGCCGTGCGCCGGGTCGCGGCCGGCGATCCGGTCCTGTCGCCCGCGGTCACCCGCCAGCTGATGCGGCACGCCGTCGGCACCGCCGCCGACACGCGCCGCACCCGCGCGCGGGACCGCCTGACCGTCCTCAACGCCCGCGAGCGCGAGGTCGCCGTCGCGGTCGGCCGGGGCCTGGCCAACGCCGAGATCGCCGGTGCCCTGTTCATGAGCGTCGCCACCGTGAAGACGCACGTCTCGCGCATCCTGGCCAAGCTCGACCTCAACAACCGGGTGCAGATCGCGCTGCTCGCCTACGACGCGGGGCTCCTGGAGGAGGAACCGGAAGAGCACTGACCGGCCGGGCCCGCCGTCACGCCAAGGCGGGGGTGGCGTCTCCGGGGGTCTGGGCCGGTGGGCCGTTGGGCGAAGTCCGGCATGGCGCTTCGGGGGGTGTGGGCCGGTGGGCCGTAGGGCGAGTTCCGGGGGGTCTGGGCCGGTGGGCCGTCGGGCGAGTTCCGGGGAAGAGCCACGAGGGATCTCCGCCCGCGGGCCGTCAGGCGAAGCCCGCGAGGCGTCAGGAGGGATCTCCGCCCGCGCGCCGTCAGGCCAGCCCCGGGGGAGCGCCACGGGGAGATCGACCCGCTGCCGTCAGGCCGACCACGGAGGGGCGCCGCCGGGGTTCTTCGCCCGCGCGCCGTCAGGCCAGCCCCGGGGAAGCGCACGGGGGAGACGGGCCCGCTGCCGTCAGGCCAACCCCGGAGGGGCACCGCCGGGGATCTCCGCCAGGTGTACCGGCCTGCGCTCGCGCCGCGACAGCTCGCACGCCTCGGCGACCCGCAGTGCCTGCAGCGCCTCGCGCCCGTCGCAGGGGTTGGCCCGCTCGCCGCGGACGACCTCGACGAACGCGTTCAGCTCCGCCTCGTAGGCGGGTCCGAACCGCTCCAGGAAGCCCGTCCATGGCTTGTCCGCGGCCGGCGGCCCGGTCGGCTCGGTGGACGCGATCGGCGTACGGTCGTCCAGGCCGACCACGATCTGGTCGCGCTCCCCGGCGAGCTCCATGCGCACGTCGTAACCGGCCCCGTTCATCCGCGTCGCGGTGAGGGTGGCGAGCGTGCCGTCGTCCAGGGTGAGGAGCGCGGCCGCGGTGTCGACGTCGCCCGCCTCGCGGAACATCCGGGGGCCCGCGTCGGACCCGGCGGCGTAGACGTCCGTGACCTCCCGGCCGGTCACCCAGCGCAGCACGTCGAAGTCGTGGATCAGCGTGTCCCGGTACAGCCCGCCGGACAGCGGCAGCCACGCGGCCTCCGGCGGCGCCTGGTCGCTGGTCAGGGCCCGCACGGTGTGCAGCCGCCCCAGCCTGCCGGACCGCACGGCCTCGCGCGCCCCCGTGTAACCCGCGTCGAAGCGGCGCTGGAAGCCCATCTGGAGAACCGTCCCGGCCGTCTCGACCTCGGCGATCGCGCTCAGACTCCCCGGCAGATCCAGCGCGATGGGCTTCTCGCAGAACACCGGCAGACCCGACCGTGCTGCCCGACCGATCAGTTCGGCGTGGGCCGACGTCGCCGTCGTGATCACCACGGCGTCGACTCCCCAGCGGAAGATCTCCTCCACGCCGGGCGCCGCCGTCTCGCCCAGCCGGTGCGCCAGTTCCTGGGCCCTCGCGGGGTCCGCGTCCGTGAGGATCAGGGAGCCGACGTCGCGATGCCGACTGAGCGTGTTCGCGTGGATGGTGCCGATGCGGCCCGTACCGATGACGCCGATGCGCATGAGAACAAAGTGCGTGCGCAGCTCGCCGCTGTCAATCCGAATGTCCGGACAATCTGACTACACGACTTCCCGTCAACAACGCACAGAGCTACGCTCGGCCCGTGCCGAAACCAGAAGTGGACCCGACCGTGCAGCTCGAGCTGAGCGTGGACCGCAGCTCCCCCGTGCCGTTGTACTTCCAGCTGTCCCAGCAGCTGGAGGCCGCGATCGAGCACGGCACGCTGACCCCCGGCAGCCTGCTGGGCAACGAGATCGAGCTCGCCGCCCGGCTCGGCCTGTCCCGGCCGACCGTCCGCCAGGCGATCCAGTCGCTCGTCGACAAGGGCCTCCTCGTACGCCGCCGCGGCGTGGGCACCCAGGTCGTGCACAGCCAGGTCAAACGCCCGCTGGAGCTCAGCAGCCTCTACGACGATCTGGAGGCGGCGGGCCAGCGCCCGGCCACCCGGGTCCTCGTCAACGAGCTGGTCCCCGCCTCCGCCGAGATCGCCGCGGCACTCGGTGTCGCCGAGGACAGCGACGTCCACCGCGTCGAGCGACTGCGTCTCGCCCACGGCGAGCCCATGGCCTACCTCTGCAACTTCCTGCCCCCCGGCCTCATCGACCTCGACACCGCCCAGCTGGAGACCACCGGGCTCTACCGGCTGATGCGATCGGCGGGCATCACCCTGCACAGCGCCCGCCAGTCCATCGGTGCCCGGGCGGCGACGACGGAGGAGGCGGACCGGCTGGCGGAGGAGGCGGGGGCCCCGCTGCTGACCATGCAGCGGGTGACGTTCGACGACACTGGTCGAGCAGTGGAATACGGCACACACACCTATCGCCCGACGCGCTATTCGTTCGAGTTCCAGCTCCTGGTACGGACCTGAAATCTTGGGGGCGCGGGGAACTGCGCGGGCAACCCCCGCCCACCCGCGCCCCGGCCATGACCCGCACCACCCCGCCCCTGCCCCGCTCCGCACGCACCCCCACCGTGAGGCAGAATCGGGCGCGATGAGCACCTACCGCGACTTCACCGCCCCCATCGGCTCCCGCCGTGCCACCGTGCTCCGCACCGTCGGCACCCGGGAGCGCCGCTCGCACCTGACGGCCCCCCGCGTGCCCACGGTCGGCATCGACATCGGCGGTACGAAGGTGATGGCGGGCGTCGTCGACGCCGACGGCAACATCCTGGAGATGCTCCGCACGGAGACCCCGGACAAGTCCAAGAGCCCCAAGGTCGTCGAGGACACCATCGCCGAGCTGGTCCTGGACCTCTCCGACCGGCACGACGTGCACGCCGTCGGCATCGGCGCGGCCGGCTGGGTGGACGCCGACCGCAACCGCGTGCTGTTCGCCCCCCACCTGTCCTGGCGCAACGAACCGCTCCGCGACCGCCTCTCGGGCCGGCTCTCCGTCCCCGTCCTGGTGGACAACGACGCCAACACCGCCGCCTGGGCCGAGTGGCGCTTCGGCGCCGGCCGCGGCGAGGACCACCTGGTCATGATCACCCTCGGCACCGGCATCGGCGGCGGGGGCACCCACGATGGAGTGGTTGAGCACGGAGAACCTCGTGGCGGTGGCCACGGCCCTGCTCGGCATCGTCGCCTCGGGCGTGATG
>NZ_JBEOXI010000460.1:0-3454 GCF_040296465.1 Streptomyces sp. NPDC002130 | reverse complement strand
CTTTGGTCCTGCGCCACACGCCGGGGCTGGGGCGCACCGCGGTGTCCAGCCCCGACGGTGAGCCGCGCGGGGCCATGCCCGAGGGCCGCCGTCCCTCGTCCTGCGCCGCGCCGCCGGGCGGGTCAGCACGCCGCGGTGTCCTCCCCGGCGGTGACCCGCGCGATCGGGGCGGGCGGGACCGCGGCCGGAAGGTCGACCCGAAGCAGCGCGCCACCGCGTGCGGAGCGGGCGACGCTGGCCCGGCCGCCGTGGGCGTCGACGACCCGCTGCACGATCGACAGCCCCAGACCGGATCCCGGCAACGCCCGGGCGCTGTCGGCACGGTAGAACCGGTCGAACACCCGCGGTACGTCGGCGGCGTCGATGCCCGGCCCGGCGTCGTCGACCTCGAGCACCACCGACGCGTCCTCGGCACGGAGCCGGACCTGGACCGGCTGGTCCGCGGGGGACCACTTGCCGGCGTTGTCAATGAGGTTGAGCACCGCCCGCTCGAGCGCAGCGGGACGCCCGCTCACCCACACGGAGGTCACGTCGAGCGCGACCTCGACGTCGGGCGCGCGGGAACGTGCCCGGGTCGCGGCGGCCGCCACCACGTCAGCGAGGTCGAGCAGCTCGGTGTTCTCGTCGCTGACGTCACCGCGCGCCAGGTCGGTCAGCTCGGCGACAAGGGTGCTCAACTCGGCCACCTGGGCGCCGAGATCGTTGAGCAGCCGGGTCCGGCTCTCCGCCGGCAGTGCGCTGTCCAGGGTGCCGCGCCGATCGAGCCGTATCAGCAGCTCGACGTTGAGGCGCAGGCTGGTGAGCGGGGTCTTGAGCTCGTGGGCGGCGTCCTCGGCGAGCAGCCGCTGGGCCCGCCGGGAGTCCCGGAGCGCGGCGAGCATGTCGTTGATCGACTGGATCAGCCGCCGGATCTCCCCGCCGCCCTCATCCGGGATGTCGGCGTCGAGATCCCGGGTGTGCGCGACACGTACCGCGGCGGCGGTCAGCCTGTCGATCGGTGCCAGCCCGGTCCGCGCCACGGTCCGCCCGACAAGGGCGCCGCCGACCACGCAGAGCAGCCCGATCAGCAGCATGCCGAACCCGAACTGGTTGATCGGGCTGTCGTCGGCGACCTGGGCCACCTGGACCGCGCCGTCGCCCGCCCGCAGCGTGTAGATGAGGTAGCCGTCCTCGTCGCTGTCGTTCGACTCCATCAGGTCGGCCGACGCGCCCTGCGCCACCCGCTCGGCGTGCTCGCTGACGGGGGGCAGCGCGGGTTGGCCGGCCGGCGTCCGGGTCGAGCCGTCGGGCAGGATGACCCGCACCAGCCGACCGGATCCGGGATATGGCGGTAGCTGGACCTGCGCCAGACCGGCGCGCTGCGCGTTCGTCGCCAGGACGCGGGAGTCGGCGCGCAGCTGATTCTTGGCGCTGTCCTGCAGCTCCCAGCCCAGTAGTTCGCTGGCCACCTGGA
Organism: Streptomyces sp. NPDC002130; assembly: GCF_040296465.1. Lineage (NCBI taxonomy): Bacteria > Bacillati > Actinomycetota > Actinomycetes > Kitasatosporales > Streptomycetaceae > Streptomyces > Streptomyces sp. NPDC002130. The sequence continues at coordinate 2,001 of NZ_JBEOXI010000460.1, read as the reverse complement.
AGGCCACGAACACGCTGACCGCGATGGCCGTCGCCGCGATCACCGTCAGCCTCGCCCGCAGGGACCGTCGGCGCCACCATCGGGTCAGCCGGCGCGGTTCCCGGCCGGCGGGCCTGCTCACGGAGGAGTCTCCCGCAGCACGTAACCCAGGCCGCGCAGCGTGTAGATCAATCGCGGCTCACCCTCGGCCTCCATCTTGCGGCGCAGGTAGCTCACGTATACCTGGAGGTTGTTGGCGGTGGCGCTCATGTCGAAGCCCCAGATCGCCTCGAACAGCGTGTCGCGGGTCAAGACCCGGGTCGCGTTGCTCATGAGGACCTGGAGGAGGGAGAACTCGGTCCGGGTCAGGCGCAGCGGCCGCTCGGCCCGCCACGCCTCGAACCTGTCGGGATCGAGCCGGACGTCGGCGAACGACAGGATCTGCGACTCCCCGTCGGTCGGCGTGCGCCGGCGCAGCAGGGCCCGCACCCGGGCCAGCAGCTCCTCGGTGGCGAACGGCTTGGGCAGGTAGTCGTCGGCGCCCGCGTCCAGCCCCGTGACCCGGTCGGAGACCTGGTCACGGGCGGTCAGCATCAGTACCGGCAGATCCCGACCCGCGGCCCGCAACCGCCGGCAGGTCTCCAGCCCGCCGAGGCGGGGCATCATCACGTCGAGGATCAGAAGATCCAGCGTGTCGCCGTCGGCCCCACCGACCCCGTCGAGCACGGCGAGACCGTTGGCGACGGTGCTGGTGTCGTAACCCTCGACCTGGAGCACCCGCTCCAGCGACTCACGGATGGCCGCTTCATCATCCGCGATCATGATCCGCACGCCGGCCCGCCCCCTTCCAGTCGATGTTTTTGCCGCTCATTGTCCCCGATCAACCTGAGGCCAGGATTAGAGCGTCGCTGGGGACCGCGCCCTTACGGATACCTGCGAAATGGAACCTACCGTCGGCTCATGAGCAAGGCATGTGCAGATGACCGGCATCGCACCGGCAGCTGGCGTCAGCGGGCCTGGTTCAGTGCCCGGGTCAGTTCCCGGTTAGCCGCCCGCGCAGCATCGAGTTCCTCGGTCCGCTCATCGAGCTGGCCCCTTAGACCGTGTCCTACGTGGTGAGGCGGACGAGTCTCTTGCAGCAGCAGAGGGCGGCGGCTAGGCCGAGAAAGGCAAGGTAGTTGCGGGGATTGCGTTCATAGCGGGGGCTGAGTCGGCGGTAGCCGGACAGCTTCGACATGGTGCGCTCGATGACCCAGCGGCGGCGCCCTAATCGTTCGCTGGACTCGGTGCCCTTGCGAGCCCGGAACATAGCCGTACGTCACGGTCGTCAACCTCACACAGGCGCGCAGACGTTGCCACCCACTTCGGCGGACTGGATGCCGGTCGCTTGCCATCGCGGCCTGCGCCGAGGCCGTAGCTTGCTCGCTGACCGGCTTGGGGACTGCAGGGGCTCGGAGAGCGCCGGAGCCGGTTGTGGCGGTAGGGCTCAGCGTCCTCTAAACGAGTCGATACCGCCTATGCACGGCGCCGGAATTCCGCACCGACCAGGTCAACGCCCGAACTAAGATGCGCGGATGAACGACCTGGCGCCGTCCATACGGCGCACCCTGTACAAGCGCGGGCCGCTGCGCCGCGCGCTGCTGGACACCTCAGTGCTGACCACGGACATCATCGCGGCCACACGTCGGCGGGACCCGTCGTCGTCGGTGGCAAAGGAGGTAGCAGCGGACGCAGGCTTCTCGGAACTAACTGAGTGTTTGGTCCGCGGGATGGTTCCGGAATACGCCAGAGACCTGCCTTCTGCCAGCGGCAGAACACCGGCCCGACCGGGCTCGACGATCACTACAGTCCAGGCTCATGACGACGGTTACAACGCGCACGATCGAATACGCGGCCGACGGTCTGACGATGATCGGGCACCTCGCGCTCCCGGCCGGTGTCGACCGCAGGCCCGCGGTCCTGGTCGGGCCCGAGGGGGTGGGGCTCAGCGGCGTCGAGCGCCGCCGGGCCGATGTGCTCGCC
>NZ_JBEOXI010000459.1:0-3472 GCF_040296465.1 Streptomyces sp. NPDC002130 | reverse complement strand
GTGTCGGCGGTCGACAACAACAACACAGTGCTCATGCGGGTGCTCCCGGTGGAATGAAGGGCAGTCCTTGCGGCGCGCCGGACTCGATGAGCACGGGTCAATCTGCCGGGCGGACGAACCGATCTCGGAGGCGACTCACGCGTATGCACGATGTCGACGGTCGTTCGCGACAGTGCACCCAATTCATCGGCGAACAAAACATCTCGAGGAGTCCGGACCGAATACAGCAGTCGAAAGTCTGCGCTTTCCTCAACGCCTTCTCGCGCCGAAGCCATCGAGAACAAGGGCACTACGCCTGAACCCCCAGCGATGAGCTGGACCGGCGATCGATCCGGATCCGCCGGATTCCAGATGAAGTACCGCCCGAGTGGTCCCTGTATCTCCACTTCGTCGCCCTCAGCGAGTTGATGCACCAGGAAAGGCGATACTTCCCCGTCGGGTACCTCATGGACCACCAAGACCACTCGAGTGGACTCACCCGAGGATGCGAGCGAGTATGAACGGGACGCCTGGTAACCATCCGGAGCCGTCAGCCGGAGGTCGAGGTGCGATCCAGCGTCGTTTCCGGGCCAGGTCGGAACATCGAGTTCGAGGCGAACAGCCGAGTCGGCTTCGTAGCGTCGACCGATTACCCGCCCGACGTGCCAGCGGACCAGGGTTGGGTTGGTCATTGGTAACGTTCCTCCCGCCACGGGTCGCCCCGGAGGTGGTAGCCGTTCTGTTCCCAGAAGCCCGGATCATCCGATGGCATCATATCCATTCCGCGTACCCACTTCGCGCTCTTCCAGAAGTAAAGGTGGGGTACGAGCAACCGTGCCGGCCCTCCATGTTCTGCTGAGAGCGGCGAGCCCTGAGCCTCGGTGGCTATCCAAGCCTGCCCGTCGAGGAGGTCTTCGAGAGGAAGGTTGGTGGTGTAACCCCCGAAACTCCGGACCATCGCGTAGTCGTGACTAGTCTCGACGTCTTCGAACAGCCGGTCCAATGACACCCCACGCCACGCCATGCTCAGCTTCGACCAGTGGGTGACGCAGTGAATATCAGTGACGATGTCCTCGACGCCGACACTCAGAAGCTCTGTCCAGTTCCACCGGTGCTTGGTCCCGTCCTCCGTCCTGATCGTAAAACTCCAGTCGTTCTCCTCGACAGCCGGCGTGGGCCCGGCAGTGAGCACCGGCCAGTCATCGACGAGCGTCTGCCCCGGAGGCAGATTCGGGTTACTGGAACCTCGCCGCCCTCCGAAGCCACTATTGATAACTCCCATAATGTGCGCTCCTCAACCTTTCTACGATGTTCGTCGCTGGGATGTTCGCTGGCATGTTGCTTGGACACTATCAACGGCCGGATTCAACCGTTGCGAAACCAGCCTTCGGCTTCGAGGAATCTTGAGACCGTGCACATTACAGAGAACCTCTCCGCCCGCGCCGTGCACGTCGCAATGATTCGCTCGCCGACAGCAATTTTCGCCTCGGGACGAGGTGAACGCTTCCCTCGGCAGCACCGAATTTTCGGTTGGGAAGAAGCTCCGCCCCGCGCGGTTGGTTCGGAGGTAGTTGAATCGAATCGCTCTCACGTGACCGGGACAGCTCCTTGAGCAAGTTTCAGCCGGGTCCACACATTCATGTTAATGATCACCGCCGCGATCTCCGCGACCTCGAGTTCCGTGAAGTGGAGCCGCAACTCGTCGTGAACAGCAGAGAACTGCTGGTGACGAAACAATGTGAGGCCTTCGCAATACGCGAGAGCCGCTCTCTGTGCAGATGAGAACATCGTGCTCTCACGCCAGGAGATGAGATGCGCGGCCAGTGCAGATGAAATGCCAATCTCTGCCGCAATTCGGGTGTGCAGAATAAGGCAGTAGGAGCATGGGTTCAGTTGCGCCACACGCAAACGGAGGAGTTGCAACAGTTTCCGATCCACCGACAATTCAGCCGAGTACCCGAACTGTACTGCCATTTCTTTGGCCAGCTCGTGAAAGGGTGTGAGGTCAGGGTCGAACCGCGTGTTGTCGAACCGGACATTTTCGGACCCTGACATCCAGCCCTCCGCGCTGACCTCAGACACAACGACGCCAATCATTCGTGGCCAGGCCGTTGATCGCTACGGCGCACTGAGATGCCTTCGATGAACGAACCTCGATACCTCGGCGTCGCTTACTTTCCCTCCATAATGGCGATGTCCAACCTGTCTGCGGTTTCGGCCATCCTGACTTCGGCCAGGCGGTACGCCTACGCACATGAGTTGCGAAAAATGTCACCTGGCCCCTGCTCTGCGAACGAAGTTGCGCGGGACTCCACATCATCCCGTCGTGAGAGATGGATGGCTGCCTGATCGTCCATCATGGTCGAAGGTCCCCGCGTCTCTGGAGTTCTATCGACTGCGGCCCGTCGCGGTTGTTCGGGCCAGCCGGTCAGATCTCGTATGGACTCGTAGGTCCATGTCGAAGTCTCCTCCGTGGGTCTAAGTTAACCATGTCGACGCACTCCGCACTCGCTGTCGAATCTCCGTTGCCGGAAAACCATATGCTAACTACACTAGGGAAAGTCAGATGATCACTGCACCGTCGTGCGAACATGTGTTTCCATTCGCGACACTCGCCTCGATCACAGCATCATCTCAGAACAGATCCGGAATAGTTGGACCCAGAAGACCGTTCTAGAACAAGTGGCAGCTATGACGGATCCCTGCAGGAGTAGCCACTTACGTCACAGAAGAGGAGTCCAGTGACCAACGACTACCGTAAGACCTCTGAGGCATTGAGCCGTCTAACCGACATTCAGCGCCGAGTAACACAGGAGGACGGCACCGAGCCTGCGTTCGGCAACCCGTACTGGGACAACCATGAGGCCGGCATCTATGTCGACGTTGTTTCGGGTCAGCCGTTGTTCTCCTCCACGGACAAGTACGACAGCCGGACAGGATGGCCCAGCTTCACCGCCCCTATCGACAATGAGGCCGTCACGACCAAAACGGATCAGAAACTGAGCAGGGCTCGCACCGAGGTGCGTTCCTCAGGTGCCGACAGCCATCTCGGGCACGTATTCAGCGACGGCCCTGAGGCTACCGGCGGCCAGCGTTACTGCATGAACTCGGCCGCTCTGCGCTTCGTCCCAGTCTCACAGCTTGCCAAGGAGGGGTACGGCGAGTTCAGTTCACTGTTCGAGACCGACCACGAGGGGAGACACAGTATGCCAGGCGATATCAAGGACGCTGGAACGATCACACGCGTCTCCGGCATAGAGACGGCCGTTCTAGCCGGCGGCTGCTTCTGGGGTATGCAGGATCTGCTCCGCCGTCAGCCCGGCGTGCTCGCCAGTCGCGTGGGGTACGCCGGTGGGCAGAACGACTACCCGACTTACCGTAATCACCCAGGCCACGCGGCGGCCAGCAGCCGCTCCCGGTACTCGCCGAGCAGGGGGTCGCGGTACGACCGCGGGTGCACGCGGTCGATGGTGAGGTCGAGGCCGATCCGGCC
>NZ_JBEOXI010000458.1:0-3490 GCF_040296465.1 Streptomyces sp. NPDC002130 | reverse complement strand
GCCAGGAGTGAGCACGCATCGAGTAACTTCAGCAAAGAAACTCTCAGTACATTGATTTGCCTGTGCAGCAATTGGATCCGTGCCGCCGGCAAGCCGAATTGCATACGGGTCGACGAACATCCTGTTGTCGACCGAGATGTCAACGTCAAGGAAAGGCACGGGATCCGAGATCCCGTAGTAATCGGTAATGAGAGCCACGGCTCCCCCTTCTTAGGTTGTGGCCCAAAGAGGAGGAGGGACTACCTGTCCCAGGAAACTCCTGTACGCTCACGCCGACTCTCCAAAGTCATCGCCGCGCCCTCGGGCCGGTCCTGCCTCGACCTGACGTTTCAGGATCGAGACAGTTAGATGCGGGTGGTCGGCAGACGCCTGCAAGCATCGGCCGACCACTCATTTTTCGTTCCGGACGCCCTTGTGCTGCTGCGAGCTTCCGTTGAGAATCTTTCCGGTGGATGTGTCGCGTTTGAACCAGGTCTTCCCGACCTTGAATTCGCTGCGGCTTTTGACTGCGCCGACGCGATGTCCGCGCCCCGTGTTCTTCGCCATCTCAACTCCTGTTCACGATCTACAGTGTTGCAGTATTACAACACTGTATCGATATCGTACCACATTACGTTTCGGTACTGAAACAGTCTCCTGAGGCGTTAGGATTGCCGAGTGAGAGGAAAAAAGCAATGACACAGGCTGTAGAACTGGAGAAACTCGTAGGTGTTCTGGATTCGCGAATCACGGCGGAACACATTTCATGGAGAACGGCCGCAAGCCAGATTGGCGTGAGCCCGGCCCTCCTGTCTCGGCTCCGAAACGGTCTTCAACCCGATCTGCAGTCCTACGCCAAGATTGTGCGGTGGCTGGATATGTCCGCCGATGACTTCCTCGCCGAACCCGCACATTCAGTTCGTGGAGACGACAGCGACCAACGGGAACTCGAGACAGAAGTAAGTGCACTTCTCCGAGCACGTGCAGATTTGAACGAACAGGACAAGAAGCATTTGGAGGACATTTTCCGCTTGACGTTGGCGCACGTACGTGCGGGCAAAGCTGGATCTTGAGCGACGAATGGCAACGACAAAGAAGGCTCTTCGACAACTCGCCGACGAAGTCAGAGCAGAACTCGGATTGAGTCGGCACGATCCGTTCGACCCGCACATTTGGGCACAGGAGTACGGGGTCCCGTTCATTTCCCTGCACGACGTACCGTTGCCCGCGGAAGCGAGACGCAGATTCATCGTCGATGCGCCGGAACTTTGGTCCGCCGCGCTCGTTCAGAACGGAACGGGTCATGTCGTGATTTACAACCCCGCGCACACGCCGGCCCGAATCCGATCCAACCTGGCGCACGAGGTCGCACATTTCGTTGCCGAACACACCATCTCCGCAGCGTGGGTCGATCAGAGCAGGTGCGCTGGCACCAGCAAAGAGCAGGAGGGAGAGGCAAATGAACTCGCCGGAGCGCTTCTCATTCCCGCTGACCAAGCGTTGCAACACGCGATACGCGGCGCCAACCCGGACGCAGTGGCGAGGCAATACGGCGTCAGCCCGCCACCGTCGACGAACTTGTCCAACGGTGACGTCAACGTGACCTCCGAGGACCCCGATCCGTCGCGGGTTTCGAGAATGCGGCGATGCCCGGCGATATCCGAAGCAACCATCCGGACGCGGAATCGGCCCTCGCTCTCGATTCGCAGCGATGCCTCGACCTCGGTAACAGTCGTCCACCGCTGCCAGTAGCTGGCGGCGAAACGCCCGAAGTAGGTGTTGGTGCTGATCCGCGCGCCCTTGTCGAGAGCAACTCGGTGCCGGGTCCGCTCACCGGAGCCCTTCCGGAACTCGACGTACAGGTCGTCGTTGACTATCGGCGACATCCCGACGAACACGCCGCGCTGGACCACCAAACGGTGAGCCTTGACCTGCCCGTTCTCCGGCACCCCCACCTTTACCTGCTCGGGCATATGACTCCTACCGTGAATCCTGAAAAAGCTGTACCTGTCACTCGCAGGGTATCCGAGGTGGAATTACCCCCGAAACTCGAAAACACAGCCTCGGCTACTGTCTCTGGTGCATCCACCCGTGCGACCTGGAGATCCCTTGACACTCGAACTACCCGCTCCCACCCGTCGGGAACGCTGGAGCTGGGGCGCTGTGATCCCAGCAGTCGTGTGCCTCGCATTCTTCGCGATCGTCACGGTGGACCCTCGCTACTTCTATGTCGACGACACCGAATCCGGTGCGGTGGGCAACTGGGTTCAGCTGGGTCATCTGATGCGAGAGGGCCAATTCCCTTCGCTGGTCCTGGATCAGTGGATGGCCGGAAACTATCCGGTCGAAGGCCAGGGTGGGCTGTGGAACCCGGTCCAGATCTTCATCAACTACATCGCACCGTCCGTCGACAATCTTGCATTGCTGGCCACGCTGGTGAAGTTGGCATTCGCGATCATCCTCGGATGGGGCGTCTATCGAGTCTGCCTTGAATACGGCGCGCGCCCCTACTGGGCGGCCGTCGCCGGAAGCGCAGTGCCCTTTGCCGGGTTCACCCTGTACTTCGAGTACCCGTCGTGGGTTACGTCGGTGATCGGAATGGCGTGGGTAGTGCAGGCATGGGCCAGCGGAATTCGCTACGCCCGCGGCCGGTCGGGGCCGGTACCCGTGTTCGTCTTCCTCTATCTCGCGATCAGCGTCGGATACGTCCATGCGGCGTTGATGGCCGGAGTGACCGTCGGGGCAGTGATGGTGGGCGAATACATCCGCAGTCCGCAATGGCGGACGACGGTGAAGCTCGGGATTGTCGGAATCTCGGCGGCCGCCTGCGGCGCGATCACCTTTCTTCCCGGTCTGCTCTCCTCGGCCGTCACCTGGCGCACCGGCGAAGAAGGCACATTCAACGACAACTTCCTGACCGCTCCGTGGTCGGAAACACTCACGGCGAGCATTCCTTCGTCGGTCTCGAGCATCGAGTCCTGGACAGGTGAGACCACCTACGCACCGATCACCTACATCGCTTGGTTCGCGATACCGGCACTGGCATTCATCGGCTGGAGGAAAGCACAAGGGTCACTGCGAGATTTGGTAACCCCGCTGCTTCTGCTGGCGTTCATTCTGCTGTTCACCGCAGGTCCCAGCGACATCGGCCAGATTCGGTGGCCGGCACGGCTACTTCCTTTCGTCGCGGTGTTCTCCCTGGTACTACTCGGTGTGCTGCTGAGCCGATTCGGGACTTTGGACAAACTGCGATCACGCGTCATCGCTGCATCGTTGATCGTGTTCGTCTTGATGATCCGCGCCAGTTCTTCGGGTCCGCAGTACTTCATCCGACATCTCACATGGGCTGTCGTGATCATCGCCGTCGGAGCACTCGCCATCTACCTCGGTCGTAGATACGGCGCCCCGGCGATCGCAGATCCCGGTGCGCTACGACGGTCCGGACCTGGGTGACGTCGCCGCGCACTGGGGCGTGCCGGAGAGTGAGGTCGCCGGCATCCACGCGGAGACG
>NZ_JBEOXI010000457.1:0-3518 GCF_040296465.1 Streptomyces sp. NPDC002130 | reverse complement strand
CATCGAGAGCATCTTCGCCTGGCCCGGCATGGGCATGGCGCTGGTCAAGTCCATCACCGAGAAGGACTACCCGCTCGCCCAGACACTGGTCGTGATCTACGGCGCCATCGTCCTTCTCATCAATTTCATCGTCGACGTGGTGCTCGCTCTCATCGACCCACGATCCACAATTCGGGAGAACTGAGTTGAGCACCTCACCTACGGCCCCCACTGCGGCCCCCAAGACGCCCCCGCGACGACACTGGATCGTCGGAACGTTCCGCACCCCACTGGGAATCCTGGCCCTCACCTTCCTGACCGCTCTGATCGCCCTCGTCATCTTCGGACCGATGATCTGGGGTGACGCCGCTGTCGCAGCCAACCCGAAGGCACTGTCTCAGGGACCGAGTTCCGAGCACATCTTCGGCACCGACGCCGGCGGGCGTGACGTCTTCGCCCGCACGATGACCGCCGCGAGACTGTCGGTGCTCATGGCTCTCGGAGCCGTCGCACTCGGTGTCACAATTGGCCTGATACTCGGTACGCTCCCGACGCTCGCTCCCCGCTGGGTCGGACGCATGGTTGTGGCATTCCTCAACTTCGCCATCGCATTCCCCGGGCTGCTCCTCGCGATCTTCCTGTTGGTAGTTCTCGGACAGGGTGCGGGCAGCGCGGTGATCGCCATCGGTCTTGCCCTGGCCTCGCCGTTCGCGAGGTTGACGTACGCACTGGCTTCGTCGGGTCCGGCGCTGGTTCGTGGTGGGCAACGACTACGTGTGGCCGCGGCACACGGCCCGCTCGGCCCGCGGGTACGCCCGGGACGGCGGCGGGCGGGTCACCGGTGAGGCCTATCTCCCGCTCGGCACCCATGACTTCGAGCCGGTGCTGCGCCGCGTCGAACGCTCGGACGCCGATGCGGTGCTGATGCTGCTCGTCGGCAGTGACGCGGTGCGCTTCAACCGGGCGTTCGCGGCATACGGCCTGCCCGCGCGCTGTCTGCGGCTGAGCACGCTGATGGACGAGAACATGCTGGTGGCGAGCGGCCCCGACGCGACGGAGGACCTCTACAGCACCGCCGGGTTCTTCGCCTCGCTGGCCAATCGCGACACCCTCGACTTCCACGGGCAGTACGCGGCTCGCTACGGCGTCCAGGCGCCCGCCCCCGGCAGCCTCGGCGAGTCCTGCTACGAGGGTGTGCTGCTGCTGGCCGCGCTGCTGAAGAGGGCCGGGACGCTGGACGTCTCGGCGATCGGCGCGACGGCGGGGGCCGGGGCGGTGTCGTACGAGGGACCGCGCGGGCTGCTGCACCTGCGGGACGCCCATGTGCGCCAGCGGATCTACCTGGCGCGGGCCGACGGGCTGGACTTCGACGTGCTCACGGAGCTGGGCACACGCCCGTGACGGGACGGCCGGTGGCCGACACGCACCCGATCGACGTCCCGCGCCGCCGGAACGCGAGAATCCCCTCCATGACCACCACATCCCATCCCCTCGTCACCCGCGCCCGGCGGCTGGCGCGTGATCTCCTCGTCCCGCAGGCCGAACGCGTCGACCAGGAGGGGGTGCCCGCGAGCCATGTCGAGGAGGTGAAGCGGGCCGGGCTGCTCGGAGTGGTCGCGCCACAGGAGTACGGCGGCGCGGACGCGCCCGTGGCCGTGGCGCGGGAGACCGCGGAGATCCTGGCCGGGGCGTGCTGCTCCACCTGGTTCGTGCAGACCCAGCACCACACACCGGTGAAGCTGCTCGCCACCTACGACTCGCCCGTCCGGGAGAAGCTCCTGCGTCCGCTGGCGACCGGCGCACTGATGGCCGGCATCGCGTTCGCCCATGTCCGCGCCTTCCCCCGGGTGCCGGTGCGGGCCGTTCGGCAGGAGGGCGGCTGGCGGTTCGAGGGGAGGGTGCCCTGGTACACGGGGTGGGGCCTGAACGACGTGATGCTGCTGGCCGGGGTGACGGACACGGCCGAGGTGGTGTTCGGGTTCGCCGAGGCCCGCGAGCAGCCGGGGCTGACGCCGTCGGCGCCCATGCGGCTCGCGGCCCTGACCGCCGCCCGTACGGTGTCCCTGGGACTGGACGGCCTGTGGCTGCCGGAGGAGGCCGTCGTGCTGCGCACCTCGCAGGAGGAGTTCGCCCAGGTGGACCTGCCCCGGGCCGCCAACGCCAGTCCGGCCGTGTTCGGGGTGGCGAACGCGGCGCTGGACCTGGTGGAGCAGACCCCGGACGGCCGGGACACGGCCCGGTCGCTGCGCTCCCGGCTCGACGAGGTCCGCACGGAGGCCTACGCCCTGGCCGACCGGCCCGCCCCGAACAGCTCCGTCCCCGAACGCCTGGCCGTGAAGACGCGCGCGTACGACCTCCTGGCCGCGGCGACGACCGCGGCGATCGTGGCCGGGGGCGGCCGGTCCATGGACCTGGGCAGCCGGGCGCAACGGCTGGCGCGCGAGGGGATGTTCCTGCTGGTGCAGGGCCAGACGGCCGAGGCACGCAGGACGCACCTCGGTTCGCTGGCGTCCCGCCAGGGCCCGTCGTTTGATCCCAGGTAGTTGGCCAAGGCGCCTGACCGGAGAGTCGATCGCGGTGTCGATTGTGGCGTAGGCGTCGGGGCGGAGGACTTCCGCACGAGCTCACTGGAGCAGTTCGAAGTGGGGGTGGTACGGAGAAGACGGGCAGACGTGGAGCTGCAGGTTGTTGCCGCCGGTGATGTCGATCAAGGTGAAGTCGCCGTCCCGGGCGCCCAGGGGCGGCGGGCCCGGGGTCGGCCGGTCCTCCTCGGCGATCCAGGTCGCGCTGCCGCCGTCCCATTCCGAGGAGGCGATGGTGAGGAGCGGGACCTCCTCGGTGCCGCACTCCGGGCAGGCCCGGTCGACGGGGTCGGTGGGGCTCCAGCGGGTCCAGCCGCCGGTCTTCCAGCCGGGGGCGGTGCAGAGGTTGTTCAGGTAGAGCTCTCCCGGATCGTCCGCGTACGCGTTGTACTGCGCGGGGTCGATCGTCTCCCAGCGGCTCATGTCGTCCAGCTGGTCCCGAAGCTCCTTGTCCAGCTCCAGGGGGTTGGGAAACTCGGTGACCTGCTCCGGTGAGAACAGGCACGGCTCCGGGAGGTACCAGCCGTCCTGGACGATCGGCGGCTCGGGCGGTGCGTCGAGGACGTCGGTGACGGTGGCGGAGGACCGCCAGAAGAGGGCGGTCTTCGGGTGGGCCATCTCGTGGTCGAACGGGCACCACAGGACTTGGAGCAGGTCCGCGTCGGGCGGGCAGGGGAAGGGAATGTCGCGGGCGTACAACTGGGCGACGGGCACAAGAGGAATCGGGCCGTCGAACCATGGGCGGCCCGCCCCGATCAGATCCAAGGTCTCCTGTTCCTCGGGGGTCCGCTCGGGTGCCTCGGGGTCGAGGTGAAGGCGTTCGGCCGCTGTGGCGAGGACGCGGCGGTGGAGCCGGATGTCGGCCGGGGAGTTGATCCTGAGCGCCGCATGCCTGTCGTGCGGTTCTTCGCAGTGCGGCCACGCCTCGTCGGCGGGCCACAGGAGCGGCCCGCCGAC
>NZ_JBEOXI010000456.1:0-3532 GCF_040296465.1 Streptomyces sp. NPDC002130 | reverse complement strand
GTCGGCGACGAGGCGGCCCCACTTCGGCGTCCGCTCACCGTCGTACCGCGCCTCGGGCATGGAGACGGCCACGGCTGCCAGCGGGGTGCCGTCCTCGTCGAGCACGGCGGCGGCGACGGCGCAGACACCCGGCCGGTACTGGTTGCGGTTGACCGCGTAGCCGTCGGTGCGGATCCGGTCCAGCTCGGCGCGCAGCTCGTCGGACTCGACGGGGGTCGTGTCGCTGAACCGCTCCAGCCCCGCCTCGATGAGGTCATCGACGTCCCGCCTCGGAAGGTGGGCGAGAACGGCGCGCCCGACGGCCGTGGCGTGCAGGGGTGAGGTGTCGCCGATCGTGTGGAAGGTGCGTACCGCGTGGTCACAGTCGACGCGGTCCACCACGACCATGCAGTGCAGGGCGTCCGGCACCGACAGGTGAATGGTCTCGTTCACCGCGTCCCGAAGGCGAACCATGGGCTCACGGGCGGCGGCGAACAGGCTGGACCCCTGCAGGGCGGCGGGGCGTACGGCCAGGACGCGGGCGCCGATCTCCCAGCGGGTGGTGTCCTTGCGGTTGGCGCGCAGCCAGCCGGCCTCCGCCAACGTGACCAACGTGCGCTGCACGGTGGATTTCGGCAGCCCGAAGAGCTTCGTCAACTCCCCTACGGTCACGGGCTGATGCTGGGCGACCGCCTCCAGGATCCGGAGCGACCTGGTGACGCTCTTCATTTCCATCCGGTTTCCCCCTGTTAATCCTCGAAAATTCTGCTGGACACCCTCTTGACGCCTCCCTGAAGCCGCTGCCATTCTCTGTGCCAGATTCTAGCACAGCATTCCACATAGTGGCACGGTCTTCGGGGAGATCCCCCGGAAGTGAGCCGGACTGCGAGACGCGGCGGTTGCGAGCCGCAGGTCCACGAGGGGACCTGGCTCCCGCCCAAACCATCTCGAATCGAACAGCCTCACGTCGAAGGCTCAGCATGCGCCTCGGCGATACGAAAGGAAAGTCCTGTGTCAGCTGCCAGGAAGCGCGTCGCGGTGATCGGCGTCGGAACGATGGGCAGCCAGGCCGCCTGGCGGCTGGCGGCCCGCGGCGCCGACGTCGTCGGATACGACCGCTACGCACCCGGCCACGACCGCAGTGCCGCAGGCGGCGAGTCCCGGATCTTCCGCAGCGCGCACTTCGAGGACTCCCGTTACGTTCCGCTCCTCAAGCACGCGGACGCCCTCTGGGAACAGCTCCAGCAGGAGACCGGCCGCGAGCTGCGCCGTCTGACCGGATGCCTGCTCATGGGGCCGACCGAGCAGCAGCAGATGGCCACCGTCCTCGAGTCCATCGCCGAGCACGACCTCGACCACGAGGTACTGGACGCCGAGACGCTCGCCAAGCGCTTCCCGCAGTACCGCATCGAAGACGGCGACGCGGCCGTCCTCGACCGCCGCGCCGGGTTCATCCGCCCGGAGCTGACGATCCAGACCGCCGCCCGCCGCGCCGAGCAGCTGGGCGCCGTGATCCACCGCTACAGCACGGTCCGCGAGATCGTCCCTGTCGCCGGCGGCGTGGAGATCCGCACCGACTCCGGCAGCGAGCGCTTCGACACCGCCGTCGTCACGCCCGGCCCCTGGGTCAACGACCTGCTGCCCGACCTGCCCTGGGAGGTGGAAGTCCGCCGCCTCGTCAGCGCCTGGTACGTACCCACCGCCCCCGACGCCTGGTTCGGCGAGGAGCGCCCGGCGTTCATCCGCACGGCACCCACCCACTGCTACGGCCTGCCCTCCCCGGACGGCATCTCGGTCAAGCTCGGACTGTCCCGCGCGCTGCACCAGCTCGCCGACGACCCCAACCAGCTGGACCGCACCGTGCGGCCGGACGAGCTGGAGATCTTTTCCGAGCTGATCGGGCGGTATCTGCCCGACCTGCACCCGGACCCCACCCGCCTTTCCGTCTACATGGAGGGCTACACCGAGAGCAGCCGCCCCCTGGTCGGCCCGCTGCCCGGCGCCGAGAACGTCATCCTCCTCGCCGGATTCTCCGGCCACGGCTTCAAACTCTCGCCCGCCTTCGGTGACATCGCCGCGGACCTCGCGCTGGACGGCGCCTCGCCCCAGCCCATCGACTTCCTGTCCACCGTCGGCCGTACGGAGGCATGACCATGCAGGACGCCACCCTCCGCGTCGGCTCCCTTCAGGCCCTGCCCGGCACCAAGGCGCGCGGCACCGTCCAGGCCGATCTCGGCACCCTCACCACGGACATCCCGGTGACCCTGGTCAACGGAACCCGCCCGGGTCCCCGGGTCGTCATCACCGCCGGTGTGCACGGCGGCGAGTTCACGCCCATCGAAGCCGCCGTGCGCCTGGCAGACCTGCTGGAGCCCGGTGAGGTGAGCGGGCAGGTGATCATCTGTCCGGTCGCCAACCCGCCCGCCGTGTACCAGGGCCGGCTCAACGTCTCCCCGGTCGACGGCGTGAACCTCAACCGTGTCTTCCCCGGCGACCCGGCCGGGGGCCCCACCGAGCGACTGGCCGCCTGGCTCTTCGCGAACCTGGTCGACGGCGCCGACGTCTACATCGACCTGCACTGCGGCGGCATCGACCAGGTCCTGCGGGACTTCGTCGGCTACCGCCTCACCGGTGACCCGGACCTGGACAAGGTGACGGCCGAACTGGCAGGCTCCTTCGGCATCCAGGACGTCATCCTGGGGCTGACGCCCGAGGGCGGCAACAGCCACGCTGCCGCCGCCCGCCGGAACATCTCGGCGGTCCTCGTAGAGGTGGGCGAGCTCGGCCGGCGGGACGAGGCCACCGCCCTCCGCCGTGTCGACGGCCTGCTGAAGGCACTTCGCCATCTGGGCGTCCTCGACCAGAACGGTTCCACTCCGGCACCGATCCGCGAGTGGGTCTGGTCCGCCGGCGTCACCGCCGAGGCCACCGGCCTGTGGTTCCCGGAGTTCTCCTTCGACGCCGACGTCATCGGCGAAGTCGCCGAGGGCGACCTCCTCGGCCGCATCGTCGACCCGACCGACGGCACGGAGCACACCGTCCACGCCCCGGCCGACGGACGGATCTTCTACGGCATGCACGGCCTCACCGTCGCCACCGGTGCCGAGCTCGCCGCCCTCGCCGTCCCGTGGGACCCCGACGCGGCCGCCCGGGCCGACACCCTCCGGCCCCCCGGTCTGGGCGCCGGATCAGACGAGGCGGACCCCCGCCCCTAGACCCCCCTTCCCCCCACCCCCCTTTCCATGTCCCCAGCCACTCCCTTCCCACGGCCAGCACCACCCAGGAGGCACACGATGAAAGATGCCCGAATAGACCGCAGACTGTTCCTGCGAGGAATAGGCGGGGTCACTGCGGGTGTCGCCGCCGCGACCGCCCTCTCCGGATGCGGTACCGGTACCAGCCGGGCCAGCGCCGGCAGCGGCGGCAAGGGCGGCAAGACGGTGGTCGTCCGTGACAGCGGCGGTTCCTATGGCGCGGCGCTGCAGAAGGCGATCTACACGCCGTTCACCCAGGAGACCGGCATCCAGGTCAAGGTGCTGAACCTGGACGATGC
>NZ_JBEOXI010000455.1:0-3540 GCF_040296465.1 Streptomyces sp. NPDC002130 | reverse complement strand
TGCAGGGGGAGCATCGACAGGGGATTCATCGGACCGACGTGCCGTCCTTGCGCAGCTGCATCTGCGGCCGGCCCGTCACCAGCAGCCAGGCCGGCGCCGCTTTCGCTCCGACCACTGCGGCGACTGCCCAGAATGCGCCCGTCGCCACGGCGGTGAGGAAGCGGGCGCCGAGAATGAGTCCGAAGTTGGACGAGAGCGCGACGACGACGTGTCCGATCGCGAAGACAACCAGCGCCCAACTCAAGGTCACGCGTCGGGGAACCCTGAGTGTCAAGATCGCCATCGCCGGCGTGCCGACGATCATTCCGATCGCGAAGACGGTGATCATCAGCCCGACGTTCGCGATCGACGTGTCGAGGTCGCCCGCGATCTCGGGAAGAATGCCGGCGACGACGAATTCGGTTGTACCCATAAGGAAAACGCCGACGGCCAGCACGTAGATCACGAGCGGCAGGCGGCCGGTTTCTTCGACGGTCGGGGCGGAAATCATGAGGTGGTCAGTTCTCTTTCTGTTGACGACGCGCATGTCGTGGCGCACCCGTCCAGGGCATCACGCCTGTCGCCTGCGAGGGAGTCCCGTTCGTTGGGGGTACTCGAAGGGACTCCCGGTGTGGCCGATTGCGCGCTACCGTCGGCGCAAAGACTGCCTGCACCCGGGAGACGCGCCCATGACACGACGACAGATCCGAGGACTGGGCACCGCCGTGCTCGTCTCGGCCTTCCTGACGGCCTGCGGTAGCGAGGATCCTGAAGGGCCCCGTCCGCAGGCAAGCACGACAACACGATCGGCGCCCGCCGCGGCCTTCGGTGAACCCGAGACCGTCACCGACGGCTTGGACGCGCCCTGGTCGATCGCATTCCACGGCGACACACCACTTGTCAGTGAGCGCGACAGCGCGCGAATCCTCGAACTCGACGCCGGCGGAAACAGCCGCGAGGTGGGAGTCGTCGACGGCGTCAGCCCAAGAGGTGAGGGCGGTTTACTAGGGATCGCAGTACGTGAAAACCGCCTGTACGCGTACTTCACCGCGAACGGGGAGAACCGGATCGAACGCTTCGACATCATCGGTGCTTCGGGGGAATTCGCGCTCGGGCCGGCCGAGACGATTCTCGACGGGCTCGCTTCGGCCAACTACCACAACGGTGGTCGCATCGCGTTCGGCCCGGACGGGATGCTGTACGTGACCGTCGGTGATGCCGGTAGTCGAGACAGGGCTCAGGACCTCGACTCGATGTCCGGGAAAATCCTCCGAATGACTCCGGATGGCGGTGTACCGCAAGATAATCCGTATGCCGGCTTCTTCAACTGGGTGCAAGCGAGGTTCGTCGTCGTCGAGTTGAAGGTAGGCAGGTTTGAGCCGGAGTATGTCGGGAAGCTCGGCTTCTATGTTTCGTGGATCGACGACAACCTCCGCAACAAGGACATCCACGCCCCGACTGTGGGAATCTTGCTCTGCGCCGGCCGCAACGACAACGTCGTCCGGTATTCACTTGCCGGGACAACTGCACCCCTCGCCGTAGCCGACTACACCTATGAGACTCTCCCCTCCCAGGTTCGCGATCTCGTCCCTACCGACGACGAGATCGCGGCAGCTGTGGAAGCCACTGTTTCCGAACTCGACTCCCAACTGCCCGTCAAACCTGACAACTCCGGCTGAGAGGCGCCATTCGATTTTCGAACCTGGCCGACATATCCTCTGGTGCCGAGATCGCTACCGGTGTTTCGCACGAGGGTCTGCGAACGCGATGCCTGGTCCCGCCCGGTGCGTCGAGGAGCAGGGGGAGTTCTATGTCCAGTCGATGTGGACGGATTCGATGGAATCGAAGTGAAATCCGAAAGTGTCGCCGTACTGGTCGAATCCCTTGTTTTCCGGGTAATCCATCGTGGCGTGACGTTCGAGGATGGCAACCACTCGGGCATGATCGTCGTTGGCCAAAGCCATGGCGAGTTCTCGTGTTTCGTCGAGACTGAAGGGGCTGTCGGAGTTCGCGAAATCGAGGGTACGCACTCGATAGTCGTAACCTTCTTCGGAACCGTTGCGGACGGACACTCCCCCGCGGACTCGGATGGTGGCCTTTTTGGGTTGCCCGTCGGGTCGTAGGACGCCGGCGCGGTCCATGATGTCGCGAGCTTTGACGTTTTTGAGTTTCTTTTTCGCGTCAGCGCGCAGTTCGTTCGTTTCCCCGGAACGGTAGCGAGAGACCCCTGATCGTGAACGGCCGATTTTCTTTGCGACAGCGTCGATTCCGCCGAGGCGTTCGATGGCGGCTCGCCGTTGTGCACGTTCGGTGACGTCGGGGTGCGGGATTCGTCCTTGCTGCGCCCAGCGGCGCAGTGTTCGGTCAGAGGGTGGCTTTCTCCCGGCGTCGACAGCTGCTTGCCGTAGGCCTTCTTTACCGATTTCGGTACGGAGCTGGCGTACGGAGACTTTGCTGGTGAGTCCGGCCAATCCCCCACTTTTGACCGATTTCGATTTTTCGACACCACTGGTCGCTGCTGTCGAGACGGATACGTTGAGTCCGTCCAAGCCGACGGTCTTCTGTGCGGGTTTGGTTGATCGCGGTTTCGGAAGATGCAGGGCCACTATATGTTTCCTTCATCTTCGTCGGTGAACGCAGCTTTGAGTGCGAGGTTGATCTCGTGGGTGTCGCGTGCGTCGGTCAGCATGACGGTTATGTTTTCGGTGAGCGGGGCGCTCTTTTCCAGAGTCATTTTCCCGAGTGCGTCACTCTCGTCTGCGATGTCGATGCCCGGGGGCAGGGGGTAGACCCAGGAGTCGGTGACGGTGCGCAGTGGCCAACGCCCGGTTTCGCGTGCGATGCGCATCGCGACGCGGCGGCCTCGCCAGCGGCAGTGTGCGATGATCGCTGCTCGCCAGAGCGGTTGGTGGTGGTGTTGCATTTGTTTGGCGGTCCACATGTCGGGGTTGACCATTCGGCCGATGTAACCCTTGTAGCAGGCGCCGATGAACCGTTTCATTGCTGTGTCGCCTGTGTCGACGGCAACTTTGCGGGCTTCTCGCAAGAATTTCGCCCACTTGTCGAGGGCCCGTCCCTGTTCGGGGTAGACCCATGCTTCTGCGATGTCGAGGTCGTCGAGTTCTGCGCCGATTCCGCCATCGGCGATGGACGTTTGAAGTGCATCGAGGCTGACGGTGGTGATCCAGGTCTGCACAGGTTGGTCGGCGAGCATGTGTGGGTGAGGCAACGGTAGAGCGGGTGGGAGCGCCAGCATGTCACCCGGTGGGAGGGTTACACGCCAGAGCCCAAACGGGGTTTTCGATTGCCGCGCAGCGTCGAGCGCGTTCTCGCCGCGAAGATGTCGAGGTTTTCCGTAGCCGAATTCGAGCATGCCAGCGGAAGCGAGGTACGCCGCTCGTTGGTCTATCGATACCAGTTGTGTTGCGTCGGAGACTTCTTCGAGGTCCGGGATGCGTGTCCAACCGGCGGCAGGTTCGAGATCTCCGCGGCCTCATCGTCTGGGACCGGCTGTTCGGGTCGTTCGTCGCGGAGACCGAGCGGCCCCGGTACGGGCTGACC
>NZ_JBEOXI010000454.1:0-3560 GCF_040296465.1 Streptomyces sp. NPDC002130 | reverse complement strand
CCCTGCGGAACTCGAACAGCATCAGGACGTGATCGATGTCGACGGGTCGGAAGAAGCCGCCCCAGCGGCTGGTGCCGCCTCGGGGGCCCGTCAGTTCTGGCGGCGGCTGCGCACTCAGCGCGCCGCCCTCGTCGCGGCCGCAGTCGTCGCGCTGCTCGTCCTGGTCGCGCTCGCAGCGCCGCTGCTCACCGCCCTGGAAGGCCAGGACCCGACCACCTACCACCCCTCCCTGGTGGACTCCGCGCGCGGCGGTGTGCCCATCGGGTCCCTCGGCGGCGCGAGCGCCGACCACTGGTTCGGCGTCGAACCGCAGACCGGCCGCGACCTGTTCGCCCGGCTGGTGTACGGCGCACGCGTCTCCCTGGGCGTCGCCCTGGCCGCCACGGTCGTGCAGGTCGCCCTCGGAGTCACCCTGGGCGTCGCGGCCGCACTCGGGAAGCGATGGGTTGATCAACTGTTGAGCCGGTTCACGGACGTCATCGTCGCCATGCCGCTCATGATCATGTCGCTGGCGCTGCTCGCGATCGTGCCGTCGAGCTTCCCGCGGCCCGTGCTCGTCGCGCTCGTCATCGGCCTGATCAGCTGGGGCAACATCGCCCGGATCGTGCGGGCGCAGACGCTCACCCTCAAGGAACTCGACCACGTCGCCGCGGCCCGGCTCAGCGGCTGGGGCACCTGGAGCATCGCCCGCCGCGAACTCCTGCCCGGGATCGCCGCGCCCGTCATCACGTACGCCGCGCTGCTCGTCCCGACGAACATCACCGTCGAGGCCGCGCTGTCCTTCCTCGGCGTGGGCGTGAAGCCGCCCACGCCCTCCTGGGGGCAGATGCTCACCAGCGCCGACGTCTGGTACCAGGCCGCCCCGCAGTACCTGCTGCTGCCCGCGGGCGCCCTGTTCGTCACGGTGCTCGCCCTCACGGTCCTCGGCGACGGGATCCGCACCGCCCTCGACCCGCGCGCGGCCTCCCGGCTGCGCGTCGGGACGGGACGCAGGCGGGAGTCGAAAGCGGACGACGGAGGCAAGGCATGAACGGCTTCACCGGCTTCGTCCTGCGCCGCGCCGTCGGCGCCGTCCTCACCCTGTTCGTCATCTCGGTGATCGTCTACGTCGTCTTCTACGCCACCCCCGGCAACGTCGCCCAGATCACCTGCGGTCCGCGCTGCTCACCGGAACAGGTGCACCAGGTGGCCCGGCAACTGAACCTCGACGACCCGTTGTTCGTGCGGTACGGGCATTTCCTGCAGGGCCTCGTCGCCGGGCAGGACTACTCCACGGGCACGTCCGCGCAGCACTGCTCCGCGCCCTGCCTCGGCCTGTCGTACCAGAGCGACCAGCAGGTCACGCAGCTGATCCTGGCCAAGCTCCCGGTCAGTCTGTCCCTGGTGGCCGGCGCGATGGTCATCTGGCTGGTCCTCGGCGTCGGCACCGGTGTGCTCTCCGCCTGGCGGCGCGGCCGGTTCTCCGAGCGGGTGCTGACCGGCATCACCCTCGCCGGCACGGCCACCCCGGTCTTCGTCATCGGCCTGGTCCTGATGATCGTCGTCTGCGGGGAACTGCAACTGCTGCCCTTCCCGCAGTACGTGGCGCTCGGCGAGGACCCCGAACAGTGGGCGTGGAACCTGCTGCTGCCCTGGTTGTCGCTCGCCCTCATCGAGGCCGCCGCGTTCGCCCGGCTGACCCGGGCCTCGATGCTGGAGACGCTGGCCGAGGACCACATCCGCACCTTCCGCGCGTACGGCGTCGGCGAACGGTCGATCGTCGGGCGGCACGCACTGCGCGGCGCGTTCGCGCCGGTCATCGCGCTGAACGCCAACAACGTCGGGTCGGCGATCGGCGGCGCGGTGCTCACCGAGACGCTGTTCGGCCTGCCCGGCATCGGACAGGAACTCGTCCATGCCGTCAACGTCGTCGACCTGCCGGTCGTGGTCGGCATGGTCCTGGTCATCGGATTCTTCGTGGTCCTCGCCAACGCCGTCGCGGACGTCCTGTACGCGGTGGCCGACCGACGGGTGGTGCTGACATGAGCCTGGTCGACGTGACCGGCCTGCGTGTGGACTTCGGCGCGCTGCGTGCCGTCGACGGCCTCTCCTTCCGCCTGGAGGAGGGCGCCGCCCTGGCCCTGGTCGGCGAGTCCGGCTCCGGCAAGTCGACGGTCGCGTCCGCGCTGCTCGGTCTGCACCGCGGCACCGGCGCGCGGGTCGAGGGCACGGTCGAGGTGGCCGGCACCGACGTGCAGCGCGCCTCCGACGAGGAACTGCGGCGGCTGCGCGGCGGGCGGGCCGCCATGGTGTTCCAGGATCCGCTGTCCTCCCTCGACCCGTACTACGCGATCGGAGACCAGATCGCCGAGGTGTACCGCGTGCACGCGCGGGTGTCCCGGCGGGCGGCACGCGCGCGTGCCGTGGAGGTCCTCGACCGGGTGGGCATCCCGGACGCCGCCCGGCGGTCCCGGTCCCGGCCGCACGAGTTCAGCGGTGGCATGCGCCAGCGCGCCCTGATCGCCATGGCGCTCGCGTGCGAACCCCGGCTGCTGATCGCCGACGAGCCGACGACCGCCCTCGACGTGACCGTCCAGGCCCAGGTCCTCGACCTGCTGCACACGCTGCGCGAGGAGACCGGCATGGGCCTGCTGCTCGTCACGCACGACGTCGGCGTCGCCGCCGAGAGCGTCGACGAGGTGCTGGTGATGCGGCACGGCCGGGCGGTCGAACACGGCCCGGTCACCGACGTGCTGGGCGCACCGGCCCAGCCGTACACCCGGGAACTGCTGGCCGCCGTCCCCCGGCTGGACGCGCCCCGGAAGGCCTCGACGGCCCCGGAGGAGGTCGTCCTGGAGGCGACCGGCCTCAGGCGCGAGTTCGGGCGCGGGAAGCGGGCGTTCACGGCCGTGGACGACGTGTCGCTGGTCCTGCGCCGAGGCGAGACCCTCGGGGTCGTCGGCGAGAGCGGCAGCGGCAAGACGACCCTCGGGCGCATGCTCGTCGGGCTGCTGGAGCCGACGGCGGGATCGCTGACCTTCGAGGGCCGTCCGCACACCGGGGTGAACCCGGCCGTGCAGATGGTCTTCCAGGACCCGGTCTCCTCCCTCAACCCCCGCCGCAGCGTGGGCGAGTCCATCGCCGACCCGCTGCGCGCACGCGGTGAGCGGCAGGAGGGGCGCATCCGGGAGCGCGTGGGCGAATTGCTGGAGCGCGTGGGGCTCGAAGCGGCGCACTACGACCGCTATCCCCACGAGTTCAGCGGTGGGCAGCGCCAGCGGGTGGGCATCGCCCGGGCGCTCGCGGCCGACCCACGGGTCATCGTCTGCGACGAGCCGGTCTCGGCCCTCGACGTCACCACCCAGGCCCATGTGGTCGACCTGCTGGGGGAGTTGCAGCGCGAACTCGGGCTCGCTCTCGTCTTCGTCGCGCACGACCTGGCCGTCGTCCGCCAGGTCAGCGACCGGGTCGCGGTGATGCGGCGCGGTGGTGGAGAAGGCCGGCGTCGTCGAGCCCGCCGCCGAGGTGCCGCTCGCCTTCGCCGAGGCCATGGACGACGACCTGGGCGTGCCGCAGGCCCT
>NZ_JBEOXI010000453.1:0-3605 GCF_040296465.1 Streptomyces sp. NPDC002130 | reverse complement strand
ACTCTGTTTGTCTGCTCGAAGATTCTCGGGCCGCACGCTCACCCCGAGGACCCCCGCTTGGAGCCTGCGCGTCGCACGGCAGAGGAGATCATCAGGGGAGTGGGTCGGAGGACTGAGGGCCGCGTCCCGGCAGGGGCACTCATGCGGCTCGGAGCGCATGGCCCGACCGCGAAGGGGGCGGTTCATGCGGGTGGGTGCGCCACCGCCACCCGGACCGCTGAGACGGCCCCTCCTTGTCCGCCGGGCGCGCTCACTGCGAGGCCGCCCTGGTCCCCCGGGGGACCGCTCGGCAGCGGTCTGCGGTCTCGGGCCGCCTCGTGGCTAGGGGGCGGCGCTCTGAACCGGGCGCTGAGCCGAGGCGGACGCCGCACGCTCCCCCGCGGTCGGCGACAGCGCGACGAAGGCCGACGTCAGGAAGAGGTAGGAGCCGAGGCCGACGGCGAGGGGGAAGATGAACTGCATCGCCGAGGCCCCGGGCAGGGCCTCCCCGGAGGGCGTGACGCGCACGCCCACCGCGAACATCCCGGTGTAGTGCATGCTGCTGACGGCGGCGCCCATGATCAGGGAGGCGATGGTGACCGCCACGGGCGACTTGATGTTGAGGGCCGCCCACAGGGCCGCCGTCGCGGCGACGACGGCGATCAGCACGGAGAGTGCGACGAGCAGCGGATCGTAGGTCACGTCGCCGTGCAGCCGGACGGCCGCCATGCCCAGGTAGTGCATGCTCGCGACGCCGAGGCCGGTGGTGAGCCCGCCGACGAGCAGGGCGCGGCCGCGGTCCTTGCCGTAGCCGACGGCGAACACGCCGGCGCAGACGACGACCATGGCGACGAGCAGGCTCAGCAGCGTGAGCGGCACGTCGTAGCGGATGTCGGTGCCGGTGACGCCGAAACCGAGCATGGCCACGAAGTGCATGGTCCAGATGCCGGTGCCGATCGCCGAGGCGGCGGTGACGAGCCAGTTGCGGCGCGAACGCCCGGTGGTGGCGAGCGCGCGGACGGTGCAGCGCAGACCGAGCGCGGCGCCTATGCAGGCCATCACGTACGACAGTGCGGGGGTCAGCCACCCCAGGGCTGCGTGGTCCAGGTGTCCCATGGCCCCGGGACGCTAGACCCGGCACAGGCGCACGAAGGGGGCGCATTTCGAAAGGTGTTGGAATATGACCCAAGGCTGTACTGGAACGATCGGGTCACGCTCGAACGTGTGCACTGAGGCGTCATCCGTGCCGGTGAGGAATCATGCGGTACATGAGCGACGAGCAGACGCGTGTCCAGGAGTTCTTCACCGCCCGCGCCGCCGACTGGGACAGCCGTTTCCCCGACGACGGCCCGGCCTACGCGGCCGCGGTCGCCGAGCTCGGACTGCGGGCGGGCGACCGGGTGCTGGACGCGGGGTGCGGCACCGGACGCGCCCTGCCGCCGCTGCGAGCCGCCGTGGGGGCCTCGGGAGTGGTCCTCGGGGCCGATCTGACGCCGGCCATGCTGCGGGAGGCCGTGCGGGCCGGACGGGACCGTGACGGGCGGTTGCTGCTCGCGGACGTCGCCGCGCTGCCCCTGCGCTCGCGGTCGCTGGACGCCGTGTTCGGGGCGGGCCTCATCTCGCACCTCGGGAGCCCGGCCGAGGACCTGCGGGAGCTGGCACGTGTGGTGCGCCCCGGTGGGGTGCTGGCGCTGTTCCACCCGATCGGCAGGGCGGCTCTCGCGGCACGCCACGGCCGCCCGCTCACCCCGGACGACCTGCGTGCCGAGCCCAATCTCCGCCCACTGCTGGCCGGTTCGGGATGGCGCCTGACGTCGTACGTCGACGAGGACTCCCGTTTCCTGGCACTCGCCGTGCGCGAGGACTGAGCCGCCGCGTCGCCGTGCCCTGGGTGTGCTGCCCCGCGTCGCCGTGCCCTGGGCGCGCTGCCCCGCGTCACCCCGCCTGGGCGTCCGGCCCCGCGTCACCCCGCCTGTGTGCCCACCGCCGCATCACCCTGCCTGGGCATCCGGCGCCGCGTGCCGCACCGGGCAGCCCCGGACGCCCGGGACCGGGCGGGTGCCCAGGTCGGCGATCCGGTAGCCGTACGGGTAGCCCTTGATCTCCCGGTTCTGGCGGGCGAAGTGCGGGGTGCGCCGGGGCGGCATGAGGCGGACGGCACGGCCCCGGAGCCGGACGGCGCGCCGCACCCACGCGCGCGTGGTGGCGCTCGGCGGGGTGTAGCGGAAGGCGTGCAGCAGCGAGTCGTCGAGCAGCGCGAGGGTCGTGGTGCGCAGCAGGGGCGCGAGGGGGCCGGGATACCAGGAGGCCATCAGGCGGAGCGTGGCGTCCGAGACGCGCCGGGCGTCCTCGTCCCAGGCGAAGTGGGCGGCCTCGTACGAGTCGAGGCAGCTCTCGAACTCCTCGTAGGTCTCGGGGATGTCCTTGATCCCCATGTGCCGGCCCAGGGCGCGGTAGTGGACCACGCTGGCAACGATCTCGTGGCGTGACATCCTGCGCCAGCCATAGGCGTCGATCCACCGCTTGGGCATCACGACGAAGGTGCAGAGCACGTAACGCATGTCGTCGTCGCTGATGTCGTAGCTGCGGTGCATCTGGTTGATGCGGCGGATCGCGGTCCTGCCCTGCTCACTGCCGAAACCGTGCTCGACGATGGTGTCCAGCAGCAGCGAGGTGTCGTCGTAGCGCTTCTGCGTCCGGTCCGTCAGCTCAGCCGTGCGCGCGAGCAGCCTGCCGATGCCGGGGACGGCGTACGTGCGGTACAGGGCCAGTTCCAGGGCGCGTGTGAAGTCCCAGGGGAACTCGTACGCCACGCTGAGCCGGTAGATCTCCGTGGCCTCCTCGTACGGGTCCATCCGCCGGATCTCTTCGAGCCGTGAGAAGCGCTTCACCGTGCCGTCCCCCTTCTGCCGCCGGTTCTGCAACTTTACGTTGGTGACCGGGACATGAATGATTGGGCGCCGCAGACACAGGGGGAAGGTGGTCAGCATGTGGGGCAGGTTCCGCAGAGCCGGGGGAAGGGTCGCCGATGTCTTGCGCACGGAGCCGAAAGCCGGTGAGGACAAGCGCCCGCACAATCTTTTCGAGGCGGCGGCGACCTACGTCACGGCCTCCGCGGAGAACGACCCGGAGCGCGCCGACGAAGCGGCCGGCTGGGTGTCACCTGAGGCGCTGTCGTTCGGTGTGAACGAGCTGGCCGGCCGGGCCGTGATCGCGCTGGCCCGTGAGCGCGGCCAGACGCCGGAGACCGTGGCCCGCGAGTTGCTCGGGCTGCCGGCGGCATGATGTACGCGTCCAGGACGGCCGATTCGCCCCGTCCGCCGGAAAACTGCAGCTCCGAGTGCGCCGGCGAGGCCGTGACAAGGGGCTTGCGGGCGCATTAGGGTGCGCGCCGGTGGACGAACCGATGGGGAGGCTGGGATGGCCGGGACGGACGAGGAAGCCGTCGCCGCCGCGGACGATGCGCTCTATGTGCTCACGGCGGTGCTGCTGACGCCGGCGAAGTTCCCGAGTGTGCTGGGCGACGACTACCCCGAGGCATGCGCGGCGCCTGCTGCTTCTTCCGCGACAAGCACGGCGTGGCGTCCCTGGACGTGGTGGGCCGCGACAACGCCACCTTCGAGACC
>NZ_JBEOXI010000452.1:0-3624 GCF_040296465.1 Streptomyces sp. NPDC002130 | reverse complement strand
CGAGAAGATGCAGGAGCAGATCCACGGTGGTGAACAGCCGCCGAGCGAGCGCGTGATGGTCCAGCACGACGAGATGTTCGGCCGCGAGTACCGCGTGCAGACCGAGGGCGAGCACCCCGACCCCGCGATGCGCGAGAAGTGAGGCGACCGACCATGCCCGAGACGCACACTCCCCAGGCCGGCGACGATCGTGCCGCGGACACCGACGTGGTCGCGTTGCTGATGCGCCAGCACGGCGACATCCGCAACCTCTTCGACGAGGTCGAGGCCACCAAGGGCGAGGAACGCCGTGACGCCTTCCGCCGCCTGGTGCGGCTGCTGGCCGTCCACGAGACCGCCGAGGAGGAGGTCGTCCACCCCTTCGCACGGCGAGCCCTGCCCGCTGGCGAGCAGGTCGTGGAGGACCGGCTCGCCGAGGAGCGGGCGGCCAAGGAGACCCTGGCCGCCCTGGACGAACTGGACACCGACGATCCGAAGTTCATGCTCCAGCTGATGAAGCTGCGCAAGGACGTGCAGGAGCACGCCCGGGCGGAGGAACGCTACGAGTTCACGCACATCCGCCGCAGCACCGACGCCGACGGCCTCGCCACCCTGGCCAAGGCCGTGAAGGCCGCCGAGGCCATGGCACCCACCCGCCCCCACCCGGGCGTCGAGTCCGCCAAGGCCAATCTGGCCCTCGGCCCCGTCGCGGCCCTCGTGGACCGCACGAAGGACGCCGTCCGCAAGGCGATGGGCAAGGACTGAACTCCGCGAGGAGCCGACCTGAGGCAGGTGGCCGGCCGGGGATCGGCGGGATCCCCGGCGCACCGGTCGTCGTGCGGTCGGACGGGCTCCTGCGGTCGGACGGGTCGTGTGGTCGGACGGGTCGTGTGGTCAGACGGGAAGGACGAACGGAGGGTGCGCCCCGTTGAGGAAATAGTCCCCGACGTCCTGGAGCCGGTGGCCGACGGGCTCGTACAGCGTGTGCGTCCGGGCGTTGCGCCAGAACCGGTCGAAGCCCAGCCGGGCGGAAGCGGAGCGGGCGCCGATGATGTCCAGGGCACGAGCGGTGGACTCCTGAGCGGCCTTGGACGCGGCGGCCTCGGCCATGGCCACCAGGACGGAGATCTCCGCGTAGTCCTCGTAGGTGAGGTCCTCGCCGTGGTCCAGCCCGCCCTGCACGGCCTGGCGTGCCTCGTCGGCGAGTGCGGACGCCGAGCGGGTGAGCACGGTGAGCTCCCCGTACGCCGTGAGCACCTGTGGATCCTGAGGGGAGCCGACCGGCCAGTCCGGGTGCCAGTGCGAGTGGCCGGACCTGCTGTACTCACGGGCCTCGGCGAGCACGCCCTCCGCCATGCCGAGCCGGAGCTGCGCCGACAGCAGCCGCCCGACCGGTGAGACCAGGGCCGTCAGGGGCGACAGGACGTCCTCGTCCGCCGACAGGGAGCCCAGCACCTCGTCGGCGGCGATGGGCACGGCGTCGAACTCCACGCTGCCGCCCGCCGCCAGCCGCTGGCCGAAGGGGTCGGCGTCACCGTCGACGACCACACCCACGAGGGCGGGATCGACCACGAGCGCGAAGGGTTCGCCGGTTCCGGCCCGCACCGCACGTACGGCGAGGCGGTCGGCGACCAGAACGCCGGCGGCGTAACTCTGCCGCCCGTTCAGCACGTACCCGCGCGTGTCCCGGGTGAGCGTCAGCGCCGGTTCCTGGCGGGCCAGGCCACCGCCCCAGCACCACTGCTCCGCCGCGGACCGCCGCTCCAGCCGAGCGGCGAGGGCGGGCTCGGCGAAGAACCGTGCGCTCCAGGACGTGAAGTAGTGACAGCCGAGGAGCTGCCCGATGGCGCCGTCGGCCGCCGCGATCTCCCGGACCACGGCGTACGCCTGGGTCCAGTCCGCGCCGCCGCCCCCGAGCTCGGCGGGGACGAGGAGGGTCAGCAGTCCAGACTCGCGCAGCCGGGAGACCTCGTCGAAGGGAGGCTTGCCCGCCTGGTCCCGGGCGACGGCGTCCGTGGCCAGGTCCTCCGCCGTCTCGCGTGCCACGCGCAGCCAGTGCGCGCTGTCGGTCCCGGACTGGTCGAACTCCGCGGCGGGGCCGGACGGCGCCGGGGCAACGCCCATCGCAGGAATCTCCTCAAGTTCGTATGCAGAACGGGGTGTTGAGCCTCACGGGCGGGAAAGATGTGTGGGCCATGCGCATCATCCTGCGCAGGAGCGCAAGGCCCCGTCAATACTTTCCTAGTAATTCGATAGGGAACGTAGGGAATGACGGTGAGCGGCGAGCCGGGTCCTCAGTCGGCGCACGGGCGTCGGCGGCAGCGCACGGGCGGCGCCCCGCGCGTAGTGCCGCTCCACGTAGAACTGCCCCACACTCAGCACGGTCGTGACGGCGATGTACCAGAGCGTGGCCACCAGCAGCAGCGGGATGACCTGGTACGTCTGGTTGTAGACCAACTGCACCGAGTACAGCAGGTCGTGCACGGCCAGCACGCTGACGATGCTCGTGCCCTTCAGGGTGCCGATCAGCATGTTGCCGGCGGTCGGCACGATGGAGCGCATCGCCTGCGGCACGACGATCCTGCGCAGGGCGCGCGACCTGCCGATCCCGAGCCCCTGCGCGGCCTCCGTCTGCCCGGCGTCCACGGAGAGGATGCCGCCGCGCACCACCTCGGCCGCGTAGGCCGCCTCGTGCAGGGTCAGGCCTATGACGGCCGTCAGGGCGGGGCCGAGCAGGTTCACCGTCTTCACGGTGACGAACTGCGGGCCGAACGGGATGCCGAGGCCGAGCGTCGGATAGAGGGCTCCGATGTTGAACCAGAGCAGCAGCTGCACCAGCAGCGGAGTGGACCGGAAGACCCACACATAGCCCCAACTCAGGCTGCTCAGCACCGGGTTGGCGGACAGTCGCATCACGGCCAGCGGGATGCCGAGCAGGAAGCCGAGCACCATCACCACGCCGGTCAGCCAGAGGGTGAGCAGCAGCCCGTCGAGCACGGCGGCACTGGTGAAGTACCCGCCGACCACGCCCCATTGGAAGGCCTGGTTGCGGACGACGGAGTCGACCAGCAGCGCGAAGAGCGACAGGGCGACGGCAGCGGCCAGCAGCCGGCCGATGTTGCGGCGCGGCACGATCCGCGGCACGTCGTCGGCCCCCTGGCCAGGGGCCCGGCCGGGGGTTTTCGGACCTGCCACGGACAGGGCGGGAGCGGAGTCGGTGAGGTCGGAAGGCGAGGCCATCAGAAGGCTCTCCAGGGGAGGGAGGCACGGCACGGGCAGGGGGCCGGAACCAGGCTTCGGCGTCATCACGCTCGCCGCGTCCCTCAACGCGGTGCGCCCGATCGTATGGGGACGACACACACAGGTGTCAACCACACCCGCAGCCGCGGGGCGTTCGTGCCAACTCCCGTCCGTCATCCGGGCTGTGGTTGACGAGACGCGAGTCGCCCTGCTCAAGTAGTCGCATGAATGCCGAGCAGCGCCTGGTCACCCGTGGCCACATCGACTTCGGTCGGGTATGGTCCGCGGCGTGTTGCGCCTGACGCGGCAGCGGGCCGTCTGACCGGCCCTTCCCTCCCTCGGTGCCCCCGTCGCGGGCCGAGTCTCTCCCCTGACACGCGCTGCCGCCGCTCCACCCTGCCCAGG
>NZ_JBEOXI010000451.1:0-3650 GCF_040296465.1 Streptomyces sp. NPDC002130 | reverse complement strand
AGCCAGCTCGACCTCCCGGCCGACAGTGCCCTGACCCTGCAGCCAACCGTCCTGGTAGGGCAGCTGGCCCGAAATGTAGATACTGGATCCCACGGCCCGGTGGTGCACGTAGTACGGGTTGTCACTGAGCTCGGGCAGGGCCAGACCCAGGGCCTGGAGCCGGTCGGAAGCCGAGTCGGTGCTCGCTGCCGAAGTCACGGACCGGCTCATCGAGCCACCTCCTCGGACAGAGCAGGGCACATACCCACGCAGTTGGCCACGAGAGCCCGATTCGCATGAATGTTGATCATCTGTACTCGGTTCTCCTCGCGAGTAACAGCGGCGATATAGCGCCGTATGGTGGCTTATAAGCGCCACCCTATTGTCGTTTGTCGACCATATGGCTGTCCGTCGAGCACTGTCAATACGCTCTTCAACCCCGAATGCACCCTCGGAACACCACGTACGGCGGGACCCGCCGCTGCTGGAAGCGACGGTCGACGCCGCGCCCTGACTCACCGACCTCATCCGGTTCGGCAGGAAGAACCGTGATGGAGCAACTCACTGACAGACGGCGGAAGTTGACCGCGCCGTTCTGGTCGGCTCTTGAGGAAACCCTTGCCACGAATGAGGCCCGGACGCCGCACCAGTGATCCGGGGTGGCGTCCGGGCGGGCCAAGAAAGGTTGCTCGGACAGTAAGAGCTCGTTCGGCGACCGATGATGCGGTG
Source organism: Streptomyces sp. NPDC002130 (assembly GCF_040296465.1). Taxonomy (NCBI): domain Bacteria; kingdom Bacillati; phylum Actinomycetota; class Actinomycetes; order Kitasatosporales; family Streptomycetaceae; genus Streptomyces; species Streptomyces sp. NPDC002130. The sequence goes on along the minus strand of NZ_JBEOXI010000451.1, from coordinate 2,942 downwards.
CGATAAGCGCACCATCCGGGTCAGTGCGCCGTCTCGGCCGTGTCGCAGGTGTGGCACACCACCCTGCGTGCCGGGACACGGCCGTACGAAGCACCCATGCCGATCTGGCGGGTGACCTGTACCTGACGTACGCGGGCGTGGTTCTCGCAGGCGGCCAGGCCGCAGCGCGAGCACACACCGATGCCGGTGGTGTCGCTGCGCGCCTCCTGGAGGCAGTCGTAGCACCTCATGTTCAACTCCGATTTCAGCAGGGGCCAGGTGTGGCGGCCACCAACATGAACAAACCCACCCAGGCCACGCACACCTACTCAAGGAGCTTGAAAAGTATGCTCCAGTTTAGACTTTGTCAAGACTGAGACTCGATCGCGGGTGAGTGTGCCATGCAGTGAGCGGGTTGACCTGAGTACCGGTCAGCGGTCGCTGTTCAGAGGTACAGCGGCGCGGTCCGCGTCCCGGCCGCTCGCGACCCGCGCTCCAGGGAGAATCGCCCGTTGAAAGCCGGCACGGTGCGGACGGCGCGCCGGGATGCCTTCCCGACGCGTCGCCTGTGGCTTCGGGGGACCGTGCCGACCAACGGCTACGCATGTGCCTCACCGGCGGCGACTGACTACCCCGAACTTCCAAGCGCCCACAGGGCAGTGGCCGACGGCGGGCCGTAACCGCGAGCCCCTGGGAGCGGGCACCTTCATGGCCTCGCCTGTCTGCACATGGCCGGCAGTTGCCTACGGGTTCGGGCCGCCATGCGGTGGCGCGGTGCTGCCGCAGCTGCCGCCACCGCATACCGGCGCTTCGCCGAGGGGCGAGGATGTTCCACGGGAAGGCCTCGACCGACCGCGGTCCTGCCGGTGGTCGCACACTCGATCATCGAGCGCACGGGACTCGGCGCCGACTGCGCCGCAGGAGAAGCCGCGGTGACACACGGCCGCCGCGACCCGCCGCCTCCTGGAAGAAGGACCCGCCCGCCCAGCTACCCGCACAGCGAGCGGGCTTGGACACCTCACGCAGGCGGCATGGCCTCATACCTGCCGGGACGTGCGCTCCCCCGGGTCCCCCGTCTGGGCTCCCAGCCCCATGGGGAAATGGGCGGCCAGTTCCTGGCGGAACGCGTCGGTGTCGCCTTCCAGGGCAACCGCGGCCAACCGCTCGTGCTCGACGACCAGTTGATGCGGGTCGTCGCTGTAGGTGCGGTGATCGACGCTGAGGTGGAGGCGCAGCTTGGTCTCCCAGCCGTTCCAGAGACTCTGCAGGACGCCGTGCCCCGAGAGATCGTAGAAGAGCCTGTGGAAGCGAAGGTGCGCGTCGATGCTGGCCGGGATGTCGTCCTTCTCCATGGCCCGGCGCAGATCCTCGACGGTTTGCAGCAGCTGAGACCGCTCAGCGCCGCGCAGGGCTTCGGCCGAGAGCTCGGCGGCGTACGGCTCGACACGTAGCCGGACCGAGTCGATCTCGGCGACCTCACGAGCGCTCACCTCTACGACGAACGCCCCACGGTAGGGGATCTTGACGACGAGCCCTTCCTCCTCCAGCTTGGTCAGCGCCTCGCGCAGCGGGGACCGGCTGATCCCGAGATCCGCGGCGATGTGCGCCTCGCGCAGCTGGCCACCAGGAGGTACGGTCCCGTCGAGAATGGCGGCACGCAGTGTGCGGTAGACGCCGTCCGGCGTCGTCATCCGCTGCTCCTGCCACTCGAACTTGTGGTCCACCCCGTTGCCCTCCCTCAGTATCTGTCGACCACTTGGTCGTTTGTCGACTATACCTCCGCTGGTTGCAGCCACACCTCAAGTCGGCTGCCTGACAGGGGGTTCCTGAATGCACAGCCGCGCCCCGCCCGACTCACGGGTCGCGGCGACACGGAAGTGGATCAGCGCCGGTCTGTCCTATGCACTCCTCTGATGCTGTTGACAGGCGAGGCTTCTTTGGTCGACAATCGACCACACGAAATGGTCGACAATCGACCATGAGGCTCAGGATGCTCCACGGAACACCAGGAGGACCAAATGGGATTCGACGTCAAGCCCAAGTTCGTGACGTTCGACATGAACGGCACGCTGATCAACTTCAGAATCAACGACACGATGCGTGAGGTCCTGGGCGACCGGCTGCCGGCCGAGGTCGCCGATGAGTACCTGCGGATCTGCAAGGCGTACCGAATCGACGAGTGCACGGGCGCGTACCAGCCGTTCCACCAGGTCGTCGCGCGTTCCATGGAGCGCGCCTCGCGCAAGGTCGGTCTCGAGTACCGCGAGGACGAGGCGCGGGCGGTGTACGAGCGCATCCCCACGTGGGGCCCGCACCCCGGCGTCACCGAGGCGCTGAACCGCCTGGCCGAGGCGGTCCCGTTGGTGATCATCACGAACAGCGACACCGCGCACGCCGTGCGCCTCGCGGAGAACCTCAAGGCGCCGTTCGAGGTCATCATCAGCGCCGAGGAGATGGGCATGTACAAGCCGCGACTCGGCACGTTCGACTACATGTTCGACAAGCTCGGCGTGACACCCGACGAGCTCGTCCATGTCTCCGCGAGCCCGATGTACGACCTGCGCTCCGCGGCGATCATGGGCATCGAGAACAAGGTGTACGTCGACCGCGGCTGGGAGCACGACGAGCACTGGCTCGGCTACGAGCGGATCACCGACATCGCCGACCTCCCCGTCCTCTTCGGTCTGCCGCGCCCCTGACGCCTGAGCCCGAGCGGAGAATGAGGAAATGATCCACAGCAAGGCGGTGACGGAATGAGTCAGCCCCTGCCTCAGACCGTCAAGGGTGACTCGGCTTCAGAAAGGCTCCAGGCCCTGGGGCTGAAGCTGCCCGTCCTCGCCGGCAGCACGTACCTCGTGCCCCACCGGACGGTGGGCTCCACCATCCACCTCTCCGGCCAACTCCCGTTCAAGGACGGCGAGCTGCTGGGTCAGGGCGTTGTCGGCCGTGACGTGGAGCTGGAG
>NZ_JBEOXI010000450.1:0-3717 GCF_040296465.1 Streptomyces sp. NPDC002130 | reverse complement strand
AGAACAGGAATCGGGGTGCATCGTTCAGGAACTTCATTGCGTTGTGGGTGCTTTCAGCAGCAGGTGGTGGAGTCGGCGTCGTCGCCGAGCAGCCCTACCGCTCCTACCTCGCCGTGCGCCGGGCGGCCCGGCACGAGGCGCGGCACCCGCTCGGCACGGGCGAGCTGCTGCCGGCCCTCGCGGTGCTCACCCCGCTCGTGGCCGGCACGTCCGCCGCGGCGCTGCTGCTGATCGGGGGCCTGCTCCACTTCGCCGACGCCCTCGGGCCCCTGCCCGGATCGCTCGTCGCGGCCGGCTGGACCCTGGCACTCGTGGCGGCCCTGACCGGCCTCGCCGGCCTGGCCGCGCTGCTGCACGCGGCCCTGCGCCGGCGCGGTGTGCCCCCGGCCGCCGACCAGGTGGAGCACGCCCGGCTGGTCTGGCGGCAGGAGCTGCTCGACCGGGGGATGCTGCCCCACCTGCGCCGGCACCTGGTGCCGCATCCCGAGACGGCGGTCACACCGTGCTCCCCGCCCGATACGCTCACGCCGTGCCCGGCCCGGGCGAGAGAGGACAGGACACCATGTTCGGACTGAGCGAGCTCGCGATCATTCTCATCGTCGTCATAGCCGTCATCGGGATGAAGAAGCTCCCCGAGCTGACCCGCTCGGCCGGAAAGGCGGCCCGCATCCTCAAAGCCGAGGCACGTGCGGCGAAGGACGAGGAGGCCGGGACAGCCCCCGCGCCGCGGGTGGTCCAGGGCGAGATCGTCCCGCCGGGCACCGGCACGACCCCGCCCGGCACCCGGGCGGCGGGCGCCCCGGACCACCCCTGATCCGACGCTGACTACAGCGTGCGCTCCAGGCGGTCCGCCACGAGCCTGACGAAGCGCGCCGGGTCCTTGGGCTGACCGCCCTCGGCAAGCACCGCCAGCGTGTGCAGCAGCTCGGCGGACTCGGCGAGCTCCGCACGGTCCTCGCTGCCCTGGTAGGCCTGGTGCAGGCCCTTCACCAGCGGATGGCCGGGGTTGAGCTCCAGGATCCGCTTGGTGCGCGGCACCTCCTGGCCCATCGCCCGGTACATGTTCTCCAGGGCCGGGGTCAGGTCGTGCGCGTCGGAGACGATGCAGGCCGGCGAGACGGTGAGCCGGGTGGAGAGGCGAACCTCCTTGATGTCCTCGTCCAGCTGCTCCCGCATCCAGCCGAGCAGCCCGGCGTACTCCTCGGCCTGCTTCTCCCGCTCCTCGCCGGCCTTCTCCTCGTCCTCCGTGTCGAGGTCGATCTCGCCCTTGGCGACGGACCGCAGCTTCTTGCCCTCGTACTCGCCGACGGCGTCGACCCAGACCTCGTCGACGGCGTCGGTGAGCAGCAGGACCTCGATGCCCTTGTCCCGGAACGCCTCCATGTGCGGGGAGTTCTCGATGCTCTGCCGGGACTCGCCGGTGATGAACCAGATCTCGTCCTGGCCGTCCTTCATCCGCTCCACGTACTGCGCGAGCGTGGTCGGCTCGTCGTCGGAGTGCGTGGTCGCGAACGAGGAGACGGCGAGGATGGCGTCGCGGTTCTCCGAGTCGGTGACCAGGCCCTCCTTCAGGGCGGTGCCGAACTCCCGCCAGAACGTCGCGTAGCGCTCGGCGTCCTTGGTCTTGATCTCCTTGACCGTGGACAGCACCTTCTTGGTCAGCCGGCGCTGCATCATCCGGATGTGCCGGTCCTGCTGCAGGATCTCGCGGGAGACGTTGAGCGAGAGGTCCTGCGCGTCGACGACGCCCTTGACGAAGCGGAGGTAGGGCGGCAGCAGCGCCTCGCAGTCGTCCATGATGAACACGCGCTTCACATACAGCTGGACGCCGCGCTTGAAGTCCCGCGTGAACAGGTCGTGCGGGGCGTGCGAGGGGACGAAGAGCAGGGCCTGGTACTCGAAGGTGCCCTCGGCCTGAAGCCGGATCGTCTCCAGGGGCTCGCGCCAGTCGTGGCTGATGTGCTTGTACAGCTCGTGGTACTCGTCGTCGGACACCTCGTCGCGCGAGCGCGCCCACAGGGCCTTCATGGAATTGAGCGTCTCGGGCTCGGGCGCCTCCTCCCCGTCCTTCGCCTCCGGCACCATCCGGATCGGCCAGGTGATGAAGTCCGAGTAGCGCTTGACGAGCTCCCGGATCGTCCACGCGGAGGTGTAGTCGTGCAGCTGGTTCTCGGGGTCGGCGGGCTTGAGGTGGAGCGTCACGGACGTGCCCTGCGGCGCGTCGTCGACCCTCTCCAGGGTGTACGTGGCCTCGCCGCGCGACGTCCAGCGGGTCCCCTGGCTCTCGCCGGCGCGGCGGGTCACCAGCGTGACCTCGTCGGCCGCCATGAAGCCGGAGTAGAAGCCCACGCCGAACTGGCCGATGAGCCCCTCGGCCCCGCCCGCGTCCTTGGCCTCCTTCAGCTCCTTGAGGAACGTGGCCGTTCCCGAGTTGGCGATGGTGCCGATGAGCTGCCCGACCTCGTCGTACGACATGCCGATGCCGTTGTCCCGCACCGTGAGGGTGCGGGCCTCCTTGTCGACGTCGAGCTCGATGTGCAGGTCCGACACATCGGCGTCGAGGGAGTCGTCCCGCAGCTTCTCCAGACGCAGCTTGTCGAGCGCGTCGGAGGCGTTGGAGACGAGCTCCCGCAGGAAGACATCCTTGTTCGAGTAGACCGAGTGGATCATCAGCTGGAGCAGCTGACGCGCCTCTACCTGGAACTCAAACGTTTCGGTCGTCATGGTTCGCGAATCCCTCACAGGTCCCACAGTCGCCTGAACTGGTGACAGTCACTGTAAAACACCAAGTCAGGCCGGGGCCCCGGAAGTCAGACGAGGTGGGCGAAGACGACCAGGTTCTCGGTGTAGTCCCGCGCCTTACGGTCGTAGGAACCCGAGCATGTGATGAGCCGGACCTGGGCTCTCGGTGTGTCGCCGTACACGCGCTCGCTGGGGAAGGCGTCCTTCTCGAACGACTCCGTGGCGTCCACGGCGAAGGTCGCCTTGCTGCCGTCGGCCCGCACGACCTGGAACCGGTCGCCCTTCCGCAGCGCGTTGAGCCCGGCGAACACGGCCGGTGAGGTCGCCGTGTCCACGTGCCCGGCGATGATCGCCGTGCCGGCCTCTCCGGGTGTGTGGCCCTTGGCGTACCAGCCCACGAGGTTGATGTCGTTCGGCGGCGGGGGCTCCAGCTGGCCGACGTCGTTGAGGGCGAGGTCGGTGAAGGGCGCGTCGACCGAGATCTTGGGGATGAGCAGACGGACCGGCCGGGACCGCGGCAGGTGCGGGCCGTCGGACCGGTTCGGCGCCGTGGACGCGGGCGTGTCGGGCAGGTCGGGGACGGCCGAGGAGGCGGCCACGGCGGGCGGTGCGTGCGGCGGGCCGGCGGCGTCGGGTGACTCACCGCTGCCGCCGAACAGGTTCACGGTCAGCACGAGGGCGGCCACCGCCCAGACCACCGTCACGACGGCGCGGAACCGCCGCTTCGACGGCGCGGGGTCGAGGTCGGGAAGAGCGGGGGGAGGGGCTGCCATCAGAAACCACCTCATTCGGGCACGGCAGCGGGCACGACACACGGGCGGCGGGCCGCGCCGCCGCGACATGAGAGACACGTACGGCAGGCACGACCCGCGGGGGACGAGCCGCGCCGCCGCGACATGAGAGACACGTACGGCAGGCACGACCCGCGGGGGACGAGCCGCGCCGCCGCGACATGAGAGACACGTACGGCAGGCA
>NZ_JBEOXI010000449.1:0-3729 GCF_040296465.1 Streptomyces sp. NPDC002130 | reverse complement strand
GGAAGAGGATCGATTCCGGCGTACGCCCACGCAACGGTATGCGTGGGCCGAACGGTGAACGACGCCCACGTACCCCGATCCCGCCGGCAGTGAACGCAGCGGCACCGACCAACACGAGTTCGAGGTAACGGTCACGGCCGTCGCCTTTGTCGAGCCCCGAGGTCGTGACATTCGGAGTTGATTCCGATTGCCCGGGAGCACTATTCGGCGTCGACGCGGGCACTGGTCCGGGACCACGATCAGTGGTCGATGCGGGTGCGGTCGATCCAGCGGGTTGCGATGTGGTCGGTGCAGGCCCGCTGGTGGTCGTCGGAACCGGGATCCCTGCAGGGTTCTCGATGCTCGATGGTGTCGGGCTATTCGGTTGTCCAGGCTGTTCCGGTTGCGCCGCACCTGGCACGGGAACAATGGGGGTGCCATTGTAGGTGGGGAAGTTCGTCGGAGCGTTCGCTCCGACGTTCGGGCCACCGCCCGGAGCCTGTGCACCCGGTAGTCCGACGGTGGTTGTCGGGGCGGCCGTCGGGGTGGTGGTGGGTGCGGTCAGGCACGGGTTGATGTACTCAGGCGGGATCGGAGAACCAGGTGGCAGCGACGCAATGAGATTCAGGTAGATCTGATGATCACGTGCCCGCACCGCCGCGCAGTCCTCCGCTGGTCCCGCAGTCGCAGGTGCGGCGATCAGTGCGATTCCCGCACCAATGGCTCCGGCCACGCCGATCATGAGCGCTCCGGCAGCGAGTACTCCCGCGATGGACCTGCGCAGCTTCAGCACGGACTTCACCGGCGATCACCGGTGTTCGACTTCTTCCGCGCCTCGGCGATGAGCTTGTCCGCGCCCCACCAGAACACCCGGCCCGCGATCGACATCCACAGAAAGAACGCCAGATACACCAGAATCGTCCCATAATCAGCGGCCCACCCACCGAGACGTCCGATCACCGCGAACGCCGCAATCAACAATGCGAGTCCGATGTCGGTGGCGATCACGGCCTTCGATGTTTCGCTCAGCTCACTGTCGGGGTCCCAGTCGTCGACGTCCGCTCTTTGACCACTGTGCACTGTGGCCGGCGGCTCCGTCATCGGGCGGGACCGAGCGTGTTCAGCGTTGCGGATGGTCATGACAGAAACTCCAAACGGCGGATAGGTGAAGTGAAACAACGAGATCGGCGGCAGCAGTCAGGGGCCGGAGTTACCGGCCCTAGTTCAGTTCCAGTGCTGGTAGGTCTGCACGATGTAGCCCCCGGTGACGGGGCTGTTCGGGTCGGACACGTAGATGTTGACGTAGCCACCCGGATGCGCCGCAGCTTCGGCGATCACGACCCGATCGGGGGCGCTTGCCCTGCCATCGACGTTGGTGATGACCGAACCCGGAGCCCGGCCAACCCAACGTTGCGAGCCGGGAACAATGTTCGCGATTGCATCGGGGATCGGGCTCGCCGCCAGTGCTGCGGTCTCCGCATTCGAGAGCGAAAGCCCGATCCGACCCTGCTCCGGCTGCACGATCGGGGTAGCAGCCGATGCCACGCCCCCGCCGATAACACCGACGAGGGCGATACCTGCGGTGAGCGCTCCGGCTGTGGCCAAGGTACGAATCTTCATGAACTTCTCCCGTGATGCTGATTGATGGGCAAACCCGTGACTCGGGCCTCGTGTGACGGGGTGTGCGAGGGCATGGTGGCCTGCGCAGAGTGGGTTGAGAATGCAGCGCTGACGACGGCTGCTCGGGGTTAGAGCCAGGTCGGATCGGAATACACGAACAGGCTATTGTCCGAGGTTGCAGTTGAGACGGCGAGTTGTGCGTACGAGCGGATCGTCACCGGCCCCATGCACGCATCAACCTTCACGTGCACGTTCTCTGCCGTGATCGACGCCTTCGACGACTCGAGATCCTTCTTCCCCAACGGAATCGTCGTGATCGTGCCCGGCGCAATCGTCGACTGAATACTCGGATTCACCGACGCATTCACACCCACGTTCGCCGACGGGACACCCGAAATACTCACACCGACAGACGGGCCGAGCGAAAAACCAAGCCCCAAGCCAAGTCCGGAGGAAACATCGATCTGGCAGCCGATCTGCAATCCCTGCTCGACATAACCGGTCTTCACTGCCGAATCGCCCGCACCACCGATCGTGCCGGTCACCTTCGCCGACACGAACCCCTCACGGGTGAACGCCGTTGTCGCCAGGTTCGGCACCGGATTCGCCGACAGTTTCGTGGCGGCAAGATCCAACGACCAGCCGTCATCGGTGACCGTACTCGCGAATTTGTCCGCCAACGCCGTCGGCGTTGCCGATGCGCTCCCTGCGAAGACCACACCAGACGACAGCGCGGCAACCGCACACGCCGCGAGCCCTACCGCGGCCCTCGATCGACGATGGGATACGCCGTTTTGCGATTCGATCGACATGAACTGCTCCTCCACGTGACACAGCAACCAGAGCGGTAGCCGACAACTAACTGAATTAGTTACCGGACGGTACCAATCGTCCTGTTTGCCCGCCAGCGCGCCGACTCCGCCATCTTGGATTGAGGGTGAACTTTCGGTAACAGATATATATCGACAGGCTTATCATCAGCAAAAAGGACCTAGGTCCCACTATGAGCAAGGTCACGGTTTGAAGGTAAGAAGAACTCTCAGAAACGGTGTGGCAAACCGAACTGAACCCACGTTTCGTGGGCCTCAGGGCAGTTGAAGGCCGAAAGTGCGGACATCAAGCCAGTGCACGTACTTGAATATGCAACCAACAGGCACTACTTGGCAATCGATCGCAATCAAGACACCTGAGCGGGGCCTAGGAGCGCAACTCTGCATGGTTCACGCGGAGATGTTCACTTCGTGGTCGGCGCGCACTTGCAAGACCCACTTGCGTCGCACCGTTAGCTTGTCAATCACTGATACGTGCAGACGACGCGCAGAAGTAGTACGCATGTACGAGAAAGGGCTCTGACCAAGACCGCAGTCCTTGATCAGAGCCCTACCAACTCGGGGTCGAACGTTATGCCGGTTCTCTCATGATGCCGAGATGCCGTGCAGTCCCGGACACCCCAGGAACCTCTTGCACAGGCGACCAGGTATTCAGCCCGTCCGTGCTGTCGGAGTAGAGATACTTACCTTCGGTATAGGCGTCGAGATAGATCCGCCAGTCGCCGCTCGGCAACTGAACTACGGCCGGACCTTCGACAAGCGAACCCCAATTCCCTGGCGGCACAAACGAATAAGGTCCCGTCACCGAAGGAGCGACCGCATGCTCGACGACCTTCCTCGTCTCGTTCTTGGTGAACGCATGATAGGTCGATCCGACTTTGACCACGGTGGTGTCGATGTGGTCCGCACCGATCCCGGCGAGCGGAACAGGCGGGCTCCACAACCGGAGCGACGGTTCCAACGCCGTCATCAGATACGGCACAAATCCTCCACCGGTCGACATCGACAGGATGACGTTGACGCGATCGCCGTCCACAAACCATTCAGGCGCCCAGGCCTTGGTGACGAATGGTGACAGCGACGGCCCGTCGCTGAAACCAGCCGAACCCGAGAAGCCCGGGGGGCTCGCAGAACCGGTGCCATCTCCCGTACCGGGCATCAAGGCGCAGCAAAACGGAACCGGATAGTTCCCCAGCGGCGTCCAGTTGATGCGGTCGCTGCTGCGTGCAAACCCGATGTTCGCCCCACCACCCGTCGTGTAGGTGAGGTAATACAACCCGTCTGTGTTCCGGAAGATGCT
>NZ_JBEOXI010000448.1:0-3729 GCF_040296465.1 Streptomyces sp. NPDC002130 | reverse complement strand
CTACGTCGGCTCGGTCGTGCTGCTGTCGATGCTGCTGCCCTGGAACAAGTACACCCGAGAACTGGAACGCTGGCTGATTTTGGCGATCGCGGCCTATCACGCGGACGTGCACACCGGCCTGAGCCGGAGCCCGGCTGCGCAGTGGACCAGCAGCACCGACGCCGATACCGCTCTGGCGAGCTCGACAGTGGTGGATGAGACCGCATTCTTAGTGGACTTCCTCCCCGTCATCCGGCGCCGACTGACCCGGACAGGGTTCGTCATCGACCACATCCAGTACTTCTCGAACGCGCTGAAACCATGGATCGCCAGGCGAGAGAAGTTGGGTCAGTTCGTTATCCGGCGTGATCCACGTGATCTGAGCAGGGTGTGGGTCCTGGACCCCGACAGCGGCGGCGGGTACGTCGAGGTGCCATACCGGACGATGTCACATCCGGCCGTGACAGCGTGGGAACACCGGGCAGCGGTGGTGCGCCTTCGAGAACAAGGCCGAGCAAGTATCGACGAACACGCTCTGTTCGCGATGATCGAGCAGATGCGTCAGATAGCCACGTCCGCACAGAGGTACACCAAGCGGGCCCGCCGTAATCGCACTCGCCGTTCTCATCTGAGCAGCATCACCACACCACCGGACACGCAGAGCCCGCCCGAGCTCGGCCCAGGCACCGACGACGTGCCGGTTCCGATCTTCGACGACATCGAAGAGTGGTGAATGGATGAACCACGACCCCCGAAACGCTCCCGCCGGCGACGATGACGACCGTAGTTGCGAAGACATCGACGTCGTTCGTGCGGACCTCACCCACCTGCGAAGTTCGGTCAGATCGATTGCGGTTCTTCCTGCCGCGCAACGCATCAGGCATATTCGTACTGAACGGTGGATCGGGTATCCGCGTGCACGGTCGGTGATCGAGCATCTTGAGACGTTGCTGGTGTGGCCGGATCGGCAACGTATGCCGAACGTGCTTCTGATCGGACCGACGAACAACGGCAAGTCGATGATCATCGAGAAGTTCCGGCGTGCGCACCCTGCTGTCAGCTTGCCCGATCGCGAGCAGATACCGGTGTTGTGTATGCAGATGCCTCCAGACCCAGCACCCGCACGGTTCTACCTGGCGATGCTTGCTGCACTCGGAACGCCGATCCGCCCGCGGAGCCGAGTCCACGAACTCGAACAGCAAGCAATCTCGCTGCTGCGAGCGACCGGGGTTCGGATGCTGATCATCGACGAGCTCCACAATGTTCTCGCCGGCCGCGACAACGTGCGCCGAGAATTCCTGAACCTGTTGCGGTTTCTAGGCAACGAACTGCGGATTCCTCTTGTCGGAGTGGGCACCCGAGAGGCGTACCTCGCGATCCGTAGTGATGCACAGTTGGAGAACCGTTTTCACCCCATGACGCTGCCGATCTGGACCAACGACATCGACACCCGCTCCCTGCTGGCGAGCTTCACCGCCAGCTTCCCGTTGCGTGCGCCCTCGCACCTGACGTCGGCGGAGATGACCGATTACCTCCTCACCCGGTGTGAGGGCACCATCGGCGAACTGGCCACGCTGTTGACCGCGGCCGCAGTGACCGCAATAGAGGCTGGCGAGGAAGCGATCACCTCGCAGGTGCTGACGCAGACTGCCTACTCCGGGCCCACCGAACGCCGTCGCCACTTCGAACGGCATCTGGCATGACATCAGCCGATGCCTCGCCAGCGCCTACAGCGTTCGACCACAGTGGGCATCCGCGGTGGCCGCTGCACCCGCAACCATTACCTGGTGAGACTCTGATGTCGTGGCTTGCCCGGACTAGCAGACTGTATTCGTTGATCGGTACAGCGGATCTTCTCGACGGGCTCGGTGTCGACACTTCGGGCGTGGACCTCGACCGCTACACACCCGAGCCGGTGCTATCCGCGCTTGCCCAGAGGAGCACCTGCACAGCGGAACGGCTGCGTGAGATGACGTTGGCGGGCGGTACGCCCTGGCTGCTCGACAGCACCGACCCCGGCGGATGCGACTTCGACACCTACGTCCATCAGTTCTCTGTCCTACTACCGGCGGGTCTGGCAAGGTCAGATCGACGTCGACGCGCACCGCCCGCCGGCACGTGGCTTCCCTGGGTGAGCAAGCTCGATACGCGGGCATGCCCCTTGTGTATCGACGACCTCGACACAGACGCCGACATCGCGGTCATGATGGCTCATCAGTACCCGATGCTGACCAGCTGCACGAAACACCTCTGCCGGCTCGAATTCTGTGCTGTCATACCCGGCCGACTGGTCTTTTGGGACAGGACACCGCCAGGCTCGGACGAACACGCACCACCGATACCCGTACCGGCAGTCGTCGCAGAAATCGACAGACGCACCGCCGTCGCGTTGACGTGCGGGTCGGTCGAGCTCGGCGGAGGCCGTGTTCATGCCGGAGTGTGGTTCAGGCTGCTGCGTACCGTCGTCGACGAGGTATCGACACCGCTGGTCCGCACCGGATGGTGGGCGAAGCCACTGAGCGCGATCTGGAAGTCCACCGGCCATTCTCGCCCGCTGCGGACATCGTGGGTTCCGTTCGAGCAACTGCGGTGTGACGAGCAAGCGAAGGTTTTGTTTGCTGCCGCGACCGCGATCAATGCGGTCGAGAACGATGAGATAGCCGCGAGCGGTGCTGATGCCTGCTTGCTGCGGCCGCGACGGTACGAGCCGGTCGATCCGGGGGCCGCTCCGACGAGGTCTCGCAGTCCGGTACCCGCCCGCAGCGCTTGGGACGGTGTGATTGCGGCGATCGATGCCGCTGTCGCCGCCGCCCGCGTCGACAGCGATGCCGCCCGATCTTTGTTCGGATTCGCTCGAACGGGGTGCCGCACCGAAGATGACGTCGATGAGCTGGCCTATGCCTTCGTCGAGCTCGGTATTCGACTGGACTGGGACTGAAGCGCGCTAGATCGCAATCGCCACACGTTTCTCTGCGCTTTCAGGCGGAATTCGATCGCACCCTGTAGTCACCCACGGTTTGTGTGCGGTGACCCACGAGAATTTTCCTTCCCGCACCGTCTTCGATGAATCGCCAGGTGAGCGTGTTTTGAATCCGAAAACTGTGTCGGAGGTGCCCGATACAGTTCTGCCCATGACAGAACGCCAGCTCACCGGCGGCTCGGCCGCGATTCCAGCTGTCTTGCCGGGCGGTACTGCGGCCGTGTTTCCGGATTTGCCGCCCGAGGTTGCGGCTCGGATCGAGCGATCGATGGCCGCGTCACGCTCCGCGGGGACCCGGCGGGCCTACGCTTCGGCGTGGCGACGCTTCGAGACCTGGTGCGCCGCCACCGGACATATCTCGTTGCCGGCGCACCCTGCGACGGTGGCTGCCTATCTCGTTGGAGCGGCCGACACACTCACAGTCGAGGGAACGCGGGCATATGCACCGTCGACGTTCGGTAAATGGGTTGCCGCGATCGCCGATAGTCACCGCGCTACTGGCCACGACAACCCGTGCGGCCACGAGATGGTGCGCGCCACCGTTTCCGGTATCCGACGGGATTACGCGTCGGCGGGGGAGCGACCCCGCAATCCGCGTGCGCCTCTGTTGACTTCCGACATCACCACGATCGTCGACCACGCGCGTCGCAGTTCGATCGGGTGGGCGTCGGAGGGTCGCCCACCGTCGCCGGTGTACCCAAGTGCGCGGTACAGCGGGGCGCACGCGTTCGGCATCCAGAGGGAGTCAGCACCCGCGCCCCTCGATCATT
>NZ_JBEOXI010000447.1:0-3747 GCF_040296465.1 Streptomyces sp. NPDC002130 | reverse complement strand
TACCTATTTGTCCTATTTTTTCTGTTTTTTACCGAGTTTGTTCATACCTATGGGGGGCCCCACAGGCGCCAATAAATCGTGTCCGCCCCGCGCCGGTCGGGGGGCCCGGTGGGGGGCCCCCCCTTTCCGGTGTCCGGTGCTCGCTCAGATGCCGCCGCGCCGCCCCGGCGGCAGCGCGGCCGGTACGTAGTGCAACCCCGTGCCGTACGCGGCGGTGCCGTGCGAGCCGATGGTTGCGACGCGCTGCCACTGCGGCTGCTGCCCGGCGGCATGGCGGGCGCTCTGGGCGCCCGCGCTGTAGGCACTGTACGAGCTGCCGTACGCCCCTCCGTACGAGCCCGAAGCGTGCGGGGTGTTCCCGAAGGCGGTGAAGCCCAGCTTCTCCTCGCCGCTGCGGTCGCCTGGCAGTGCGCGGAAGGACTTGACGTACTCGGCGTAGAGCGCGTCGTAGATCGGCGTGGCCGATGGGCCGCCCTGGGAGTCCTGGGCCGATCGCGCGGACGGGATCGGCGAGAAGGACTGGCGGCGGGGAACGTCGTATGCGTGCACGTATGTCCAAACGACCCCGCGGGTCAAGGGATGCGGCTCGGCTACGGCTTTCGCAGGTGGACGGCGTGGACGGGTGACGCGCGGCTCAGGTGCCGGCCAGCGGCAGCGCCGAGGCGACCAGCTTTCCGTTCGCCGCCGCCTTGTCCAGCGCGTCCCGCAGCAGGTCCTCGCGCGGCTGGCGGCCGATCGAGCCGGCCGGCGCGGCGAACATCAGCACCTGCTGGAGCTTGTTGGCGGCCGCGCGCCACCCGTCGGTCACCTGGAGCGGCTGGTGCGCCTGCCACCAGGCCACCGGCTGGCCGCCGCCCGCGCCCGGCTGGAGCACCGCGTGCAGCTGGCCCATGGCGAGCAGCACCGACCAGCCGTGCAGCACCGGTGGTACGGCGGACAGCTCCGTCAGCGGCATGAAGCCCTGCTCGATGAGCAGCGGCAGGAAGTCGTCGCCGCCGCCGGTCGCGCCGGGCCGGGCGATGGGCCCGGTCGGCTCGACCACCAGCGCCGGGTGCAGCCCCCCGCCGATCAGCACGAGCCCACTGGTCACGCCGAGCACCGCCTGCTGGGGCACCACCTTGTCGGGCTCCAGGTCGACCGTGTCACCGGTGATGGACTTCACGGCGCCCCGCAGCTGTTCCTCGGTGACCTGCACGACCTGCGAGGGCAGGCAGCCGGCGTGGGCGAAGGCGAGGACGGCGGTCTCGTCCCCGATGAACAGGACGGTGCTGGTGCGCTCCTGCGCGGAGTCGCCCGGAGTGCGGCAGGACGTGCAGTCGTAACTGCCCGGGGCGGTCTCTCCGGCGAGCAGGCGGTCGGCTTCTTCGTCGCCGATCTCGGCGCGTACCTCGTCGCTGACGTCGAGCATGCGCGGCACGGGTGGCTCCCTCGGGGATGCGGTGCGTGGCAAAGCCGGGTGGCTCCCGGCCCGTGGTCCGGGTAGGTCCCGGCTCATGCAGAAGACAACGGGCGATCTGTGGCGGGAGTCACGCCCCAGGGCGAACGGAATCGAACCATCCAGCGCACGGAGTCACGCTTCGCGCGGAATCGCGCACTCATCGTCAACTCACGGTGCAGTAAAGGGCGTTGGGCGGGTGAAGTGGGTCACAGATCACCAGGGAGGTTGGTCGACAAATCCGGAAATCCGCGAATGAAGTGGGTGTCCGGAAATTGCCGTTACCCGAGGTATCGGTGAACTGGCCTGCCAGGACGGGCGACCGGTTGATGCCGGCCGCCCACCTCCTTAGATTCCTCCGCCGTGTGCAACGAGCACCGCTCGGGTACGTCCACCGGCCGCCGGGTTCCCAGGAACCGGGCACGGCACCGCTCCGGTGGACGGGGCGAGCGCGACCCTCGCGCCCCATGGCGCGGGAATTGCGCTCCGCCTTGGGGGATCCCGGGTGTTTCGAAAGGGACCTACATGTCCGAATGTGCCGATACCACTCGCTCCAACGCCCGGAAGCACCAGGTTCGTACGACGGCGGTCCTCGCCGGGGCGGCACTGCTCGCGCCCCTCGGACTGCTGGCCGCGACCGGAAACGCCGCGGCGGCCGACAGCGGAGTGTGGGACCGCATCGCCCAGTGCGAGAGCGGCGGCGACTGGCACATCAACACCGGCAACGGCTACTACGGCGGACTCCAGTTCGCCCCCTCCACCTGGAACGCCTACGGCGGCACGGCCTACGCGCCCACCGCCGACCGGGCGAGCAGGTCCCAGCAGATCGCCGTCGCCACCAAGGTCCAGCGCGCCCAGGGATGGGGCGCCTGGCCCGTCTGCTCGGCACGCGCCGGGGCGAGCGGCGGCGCACCCGCCGCAGACCCGGTCACCTCCACCGAGCCTCCGGCGGCGAAGCCGTCGAAGGCCCCCGCGCGCGCCGCGGAACACGCGGACCGCGGTTCCTCCCGCGGTGACTACACCGTCCGCCGGGGCGACACGCTGAGCGGCGTCGCCGCCCGGCACGGGACCACCTGGCAGCGCCTCTACGCCGCCAACAAGGCCGCCATCGGGGCGGACCCCGACGTGATCGTGCCCGGCCTGCGCCTCAGGTTCTGAGCCGCTGCTCCCCCTCGCCGGGACACGGGCCCCGTCCGGTCGCCCGACCGGACGGGGTTCAGACGTGATGCCCCCGCCCGACCGCACCACGACGCCTGGCACGCCGGCGTCCCGCATCAGCCCGCGAGCTCACCCGCCTCCCCGGCGAACACCACCGCCCCGCGGCGCAGTTCGTAG
The DNA here is from genome assembly GCF_040296465.1 of Streptomyces sp. NPDC002130. Lineage (NCBI taxonomy): Bacteria > Bacillati > Actinomycetota > Actinomycetes > Kitasatosporales > Streptomycetaceae > Streptomyces > Streptomyces sp. NPDC002130. The sequence continues at coordinate 977 of NZ_JBEOXI010000447.1, read as the reverse complement.
ACGACGGCGGGCCGCTCCCGCAGGGCGGGCGGCAGCCGCTGCTCGGCGATCACCACACAGGCGTCGAGACCGGCCAGCAGTTCGTACGTCCGGGCCGCGACCGACGGCGACATGCCCTGGGCGGGCTCGTCGGCGAGCACCACCCGCGCGCGTGCGAGCAGCGCCCGGGAGAGGGCGAGCATGCGCTGCTCCCCGCCGGAGAGGGTGCCCGCGCGCCGCTCCAGCAGGGGCCGCAGCCGCGGGTAGGCGTCGAGGGCCACGGTGTGGTCGCGCGCGGCGAGTTCGAGGTTCTCGCGCACGGTGAGCGAGCCGAACACGGCCTGCCGCTCCGGCACCAGGCACATCCCGCGCCGGGCGCGTTCGTGGGCCGGGACGCGGGTCACGTCCGTGCCGTCCCACAGCACGGCGCCGCCGGACAGGGGCACCGTGCCGGCCAGGGCGTTCAGGGCGGTGGTGCGGCCGGAGCCGTTGCGGCCCAGCAGCACGGTGAGGCCCGGGCCGGCAGCGGCGAGGGTGATGCCGTGCAGAGCCTCCAGGGGGCCGTAGCGCACGCGTGCCTGGCGCAGGGAGAGCGTCGTCACCGGCCGGCCCCCGGCTCCAGGGCGTCCAGGACGTGCCCGGGCGGACCGGAGGCGACGATGCGGCCCGCGGTCATCACCTGCACGACGTCCGCGAGACCGGCCACCAGGTCCAGATCGTGCTCGACGACGAGGAGGGCCGTGCCGTCGGCCGCCAGGGCCTTCAGGACCCGGGCCAGGGCGGCCACTTCGGCGGTGTCCAGACCGGCGGCGGGCTCGTCCAGGAGGAGGACGCGGGGGCTGCCCGCGAGGACCCGGGCCAGGGCGGCCACTTCGGCGGTGTCCAGACCGGCGGCGGGCTCGTCCAGGAGGAGGACGCGGGGGCTGATCGGGTCCTTGATGAAGAACACCGGGGTGTTGTTCCCGACGAGGTCGTAATTGCCTTCCCCGGTGTAGAAC
>NZ_JBEOXI010000446.1:0-3866 GCF_040296465.1 Streptomyces sp. NPDC002130 | reverse complement strand
GGCACAGTGCTCGCTGAGTCTCCCAACACGGATGTGATCGAGGGGAACCACTACTTCCCAGACGAATCGGTCAACCACGAGCATCTAACTGGCACCGCCACCGAAACCGTTTGCTACTGGAAAGGAACTGCGAGATACTACTCCGCAGTAGTTTCCGAAACCGTATTCCGAGATATTGCCTGGTATTATCCTGACCCATCCCAGGAAGCTGCTTCGATTAAGAATTACGTTGCATTCGGGCGTCCTGTTCAGGTTGAATTGTAGCTCTCGAATTTCTCGCCGATCGAGTCGATTTACCGGGCGGTCCCTATAATTCCTGTATAACAGCCGCGGTGGCGCAGGTCCAGTAAGCTCCCCGTGAATGAGCACCGCGTGGAGGACGCCTCAGCAGCATCGGTAGACCATTGCGTCGTTGTTTCTTGCCTTTGACTCGTTTGCGGTTGCAGTAAGCACGGCTAGCCGGGCGTGCAACGCCGGCAACGCGGAGAGGAATATCGCGCGTATGATCCTACGTTTGTCGGAACAGACGGGGGTGTTCCCCGCCGACCCTGATACTCGCACCGTCATCATCGATGCAATGCCGGCATAAGCCGTGAGGTGTCCTCGGTAGGGCGGAGCCATCGCCGACTTCGAGGATCCAGCCGATTGAAAGCGTTCATCAAGATCGATGCCCAGATCAGTGCTGCGGTCTGCTCAGTGTCGACTGCGTGGATGCTTTGCGGAGGTGGTTTCGGGGCGCTGTCCCGAGTACCGGGCACCGGGCGAAACCATCAGAGCGAACGATCAGGCGGGCGGTGCCGTGTCGGAGGGGACCGCGTCTGGGGCGACACGGCCGCCCCCACGAGCAAGATGGTGCAATTCGGAAGTGATTGTTGCAAGCGGTGTTGAAATAGCCGCGCGGACAACGATCGATGTGGTTAAGCGCGGTGAGCAACTTACGTCGATGCAGTTCCCGTCTTGTCAGGGCTTCCGTTACGGGCATGGCATTTCTCCTACTTGTGGATTCGGTGTCCGTGGCTCGGAGTGACTGAACTACTGCCTCGCATCACGGTTGCCGTACTGGCCGGGGGCCGTCGGGTCCGGCCGCACCCGCGAGATGGAACCTATCGTCAGCGGGAATTGGTGTGGCATCGAAAACGCCGGAGTCACCCGCTAATCTGCGGGGCGATGAAAAAGCCGAGGAATCATAGCGTCCAATGAACGCGGGACGCCTCTTAGTTCGGGGCGCTGGATCTGCTGGACGGCGCCGAGGCAGTCACCATCGTGGTGCGCGAACCACGCCGCACGGCCGAGGTTCGCACAGCGCGCAGCAGTTGAAGCAGGGTTCGCCAGTGAGTCGCCCGGCGCGCGGCGCCATTGGAATACGCAGCGAACTGCCTCCGTTCTACTCTTTGGGAAACCACAGACCAAAGGCGGCGACGATGACAGCAGTTCCCCGTTTCACGACCGATGCGCACGGCGGCAACGATTACAGCTATCTCGAGCATGCCGAGCTTGGCGATGTGCGGTGGCACCGTGACTTCGGTGCGGCCCTGACCGAGGCGAGGGAACGGAACTTGCCGGTGTTCCTCCTTTTCCAGGAGATTCCCGGATGCCCTACCTGTGTGAACTTCGGGCAGCATGTGCTGGCGCAGGCACTCATGGTCGAAATGATCGAGTCGCACTTCGTTCCGCTTGCTATCTACAACAACCGGGCTGGTCCGGATGCCGAGATTCTCCGACAATTCAACGAGCCAGCGTGGAACAACCCAGTGGTGCACTTCCTATCCCCCGACGGGGAAAGTCTGGTACCCAAGTTGACCAATCGCTACGACCTGATTTCGCTGCACGACAAGATCACCGGCACACTGGAGCAAGCGGGAATATCCGTTCCAAAGTGGTTTACGCTGTTCCGTGGCGATCTGCTCATCGAGTCCGGAATCGCGGAGCAACTGCGATATGAAACTCCCTGTTTCTGGTCTGGCGAGACCAGTCTGGCTCAGTTTCCCGGCGTGATCTCAACAGACGCCGGGTGGGTTGGGGGTGAGGAAGTCGTCGAAATCTACTTCGACCCCGCTCAGACCAGCACCGAGGAGCTCAACCGCCTGTCCCTGCCTGAGGTGTTCCGGCGTACGGATAAGCGGCCGTTCCGGCTGGATGACCAGCCACAGTTTTATCTCGCGAAGACCCAATGGCGGTCCGTTCCGATGACTAGAGCGCAGCGCACAAAGATCAATCTCGAGGTGGCTTACGCTCGAGATCCGTCACCATACTTGAGCCCGCGACAGCTCCAGGCGCTGGATGAGTCTATGCCGGACCGCCGACCGTGACCTTATCGGCTATCGGCGACCTCGTAAGGCGTTGCGATGGACACGGAAGCATCGGGGGAAGAGCCTGCAGGCGACAAGAACGCGGTTCTTGTGCAGACCGGTGAGCTGCTCGCGCAGTGCGATCGGGGCGGTGACGATTAGGGCGTTGACGACCTTGGCGCGGCCCGGACGGCTCCGGTTCGGTGGCACACAGAATGTGGAGGCTTCGATGTCGGCGTCCTCGGTTTCGGTTCTCTGAGGTCGTCGCGGGCGAGGACCAATGCCGCGGCTCCTGCCGCGTCGGCGGCGTCAGTTTGCCGTGCCGGGGCGCGGCGTTGCCGGTTGGAACAATCCCACGGTGCGGTCTACATCGCCGGGATCATGCGCTCTGACCACTCGCGAAGGGCAACAACTTCGCGCAGTTCGATGTCGAAAAGCGTGAGCTGCGAGTCGTTCATCGCATTTCCTGGATCAACTCTGCTGCAGGCCCGAGCGCTTCGTCTTCGTCGGTCGCATTCTTTGCCCCTCGAAGGGCAACGGTGAGGCCCGCAACACCCAACAGGCATGTCATCGAGGCACCTGCCATGAACAGAAGATCACCCACGCGAGGTACCGATTTCGCTTGCTGGACGGATCCACGAAATCCACGCCTCATGCTCGTCTGCGTGCAGCGGAACAGAACCCGGATCATCCGGGTGAGCGTCCGCCCACGCTGATTGTTCGGCCACAAGATCCGCCACCGTCGCCCACCTTTTCGAGGTACAAGGCGGATTCACAACAGCCGCTTTGGCGAGCGCTCGGCGGGTAGCCCCACTGAGACTGAGCAGCTCAGTGCCGCAAATCCCTCGATCCCAGATGTACCGAGCGAGTTTGATGGAATCGGCATACCTCGCGGCCTCCGCGTACGAGGTATGGGTGAAGTCCACGTGGGTGGTCACTGTTGCACCCGCGAATAGCGACGGCGCCGCTCCGAGGCGGTCAACCCACCCCAGACACCGAAACGCTCGTCGTTCGCCAATGCGAATGCCAAGCAGTCGACACGAACGTCGCATCCTGCGCAGACTCGCTTCGCCGGACGGACCGCTTCTCCCGGTTCAGGAAAGAATGCTTCGGGATCAGTGCGTTGGCACACTGCCCGCTCCTGCCAATCGACATTCCCAGCGGTATCGCTTGGGTGAATCTCGGTGATGGTCATCGAAACCACGACTCCTCTACACATCGGCCTCTCGGATTGATGGGCGAACGGTAGCGAGGGACCTGGACTGCTTGAACCGAAGCAGAGGGGCCACCCTGCCTTTTCGAAACTTCACACGGTGGAAGCGAAGCGCAGTTCTACCCGATCAGTGCATTTCTGGGCACTTCTAGCGACTGCACAACCACCGGTAGATTCCTAAGCTCGCCTACAGACATGCGATCCTCTGACGCCGGCAACCCTTGTCCGGCGGCCCAACCAACCGACGGGATACACGTGCCAATTCCAACTTCTTCCACGCCTGGCCCAGTCATGACGCAACTCGCAACAGCGCTGTTCAAAAATGCACACCGCGCCGGCCAAAACTCCACGGATGGAGAGCTCCA
>NZ_JBEOXI010000445.1:0-3875 GCF_040296465.1 Streptomyces sp. NPDC002130 | reverse complement strand
AAGAAGTCCACCTCGACGCCGGAGGCGGACAGGTCGCGGTCGGCGACCAGGCAGACCAGGCCGCCGTCGCGCAGCCGGCGGGCCAGGGTGCCGAAGGCGGTGCCGCCGCTGTGCGGCAGGACCTCCATGCCGAGGCCCTCGCGGTAGGCGACGAACCGGTCGTAGAGCGTCTCGGGCTTCAGGCGCTCGGCGACCGTGGTGAAGGGGATGCCGAGCCGGGTGGTGACCCAGGCGCCGGCGAGGTCCCAGTTGGCGAGGTGCGGAAGGGCGAGTACGACGCCCTTGCCGGCGGCCATGCCCTCGGTGAGGTGGTGCAGGTCCTTCGCCTCGAAACCGCCCTTGATCCGCTCCTCGCTCCAGGCGGGGAGGCGGAAGGACTCCATCCAGTAGCGCAGGTAGGAGCGCATGCCGGCGCGGGACAGCTCGGCGAGGCGCTCGGGGCTCGCGCCGGGCACCACGCGCGCGTAGTTGCTCTCCAGACGCTGCACGCCCTTGCCGCGCTGCTTCCAGGCCAGGTCGGCGATGGTCCGGCCGAGCCGTGCGGCGACCGGCTCGGGGAGCTTCTTGACCGTGCCCCAGCCGAGGCCGTACAGCGCGTCCGTCAGCCGGTCCTGAGCGCTCACGTGGCCGCCTCGCTCCCGTGAGAGGCGTTCTGCTGCTCGTCCCCATTGTCCTGGCCGTCCGGCGTGGCCGCCGCGGCCTCGGCCTCGGCGGACTCCCGGCGGACCGTGACGACCCGCTGGATCAGCGTGACGAGGCTGCCCACGGCGACGATCCACAGGGCGACGGGCAGCAGGTACTCGATGCCGGGCACACCGAACTTGTGCAGGCCCGAGAGCCCCGCCGCGACCAGGGAGATCACCAGCCGCTCGGCCCGCTCGACCAGCCCGTTGACAGCCACCGGCAGGCCGATCGACTCGCCCCGGGCCTTGGTGTACGACACCACCTGCCCGCTGGCCAGGCAGAAGATCGAGACGGCGCACAGGACGAGGTCGTCGCCCCCGCCGGCGTACCAGAGGATGAAGCCGCCGAAGATCGCGCCGTCGGCGACCCGGTCGAGCGTGGAGTCCAGGAAGGCGCCCCAGCGGCTGGAGCGGCCGAGCTGACGGGCCATGTTGCCGTCGACGAGGTCGGAGAACACGAACAGCGTGATCACGACCGTGCCCCAGAAGAACTCGCCCATGGGGTAGAAGACCAGCGCGCCCGCGACCACACCGGCGGTGCCGATGAGCGTGACGGTGTCGGGGCTCACGCCCCGCCGGATCAGAAACGCGGCGAACGGTGTGAGGACACGCGTGAAGAATGCACGCGCGTACTTGTTCAGCATGGCCTTCCCGAGGGTCGGTGTCGCCGTCTGGCCCCTGCTGGCCACCGGCTGGCCCATCGTAGTCACGCGCGCGCGTGGGCGAGGGGCGGGCACCCGGACCCCTTTCGGGGGAACCGGTGCGCCACTGGTGTGCGGCGGGATCACGTCGTTCGTATGGACGCGCCGTGACGGGAGTGGGAAGGTCGAATGACCGCGGGCGTCGCCGGAGCCGCACCGCACGCGACGCGGGTTCCGCGTGTCCGCGCCCCCAGTGACCTCACCGTGCACGGGAGGCAGAATCATGGGCGACAAGGCACAGACACACCCTGGGGCCGCCGGCAGGGCACAAGCGGCCGACCAACCTCAGTCCGTACGGAATGTGGTGCTGGTCGGCCACTCCGGATCGGGCAAGACCACGTTGGTGGAGGCCCTCGCACTCACGGCGGGGGCGGTGAACCGGGCGGGCCGTGTGGAGGACGGCGGCACCGTCTCCGACTACGACGACATCGAGCACCGGCAGCAGCGCTCGGTGCAGCTCTCCCTGGTGCCCGTCGAGTGGGACGGCATCAAGGTCAATCTCCTCGACACCCCCGGATACGCCGACTTCGTCGGTGAGCTCAGGGCCGGTCTGCGCGCGGCGGACGCGGCCCTCTTCGTCGTCTCGGCGTCGGACGGCGTGGACGGCACGACCCGCATGGTGTGGGAGGAGTGCGCGGCCGTGGGCATGCCCCGGGCCATCGTCGTCACGCACCTGGAGTCGGCACGTTCCGACTTCGAGGAGATGACCCGGGCCTGCGCGGAGGCCTTCGGCGCGGACGACCCCGACGCGGTCCTGCCGCTCTACCTGCCGCTGCACGGCCCCGAGGCCCACGACGGGCACGCGCCCGTGACCGGGCTGATCGGGCTGCTGTCGCAGAAGCTGTTCGACTATTCGACGGGCGAGCGCAAGGACTCCGAGCCCGGCGAGGACCAGCTGCCACTGATCGAGGAGGCCCGCAACCGGCTCATCGAGGGGATCATCTCCGAGAGCGAGGACGAGACCCTCATGGACCGCTACCTCGGCGGGGAGCCGATCGACGTCAAGACGCTCATCGACGATCTGGAGCGGGCCGTCGCGCGGGGCGTCTTCTTCCCCGTCCTGGCCGCCGCCCCCGCGGGTGAGGGCGCCCGGCAGGGGCTCGGCACCGTGGAACTGCTGGAGCTGATCACCCGGGGCTTCCCGACGCCGCTGGAGCACGAGACGGTGCAGGTCACGACCGTCGACGGCAAGCCGCGCGAGCTGAAGCCGTGCGACCCGGACGCTCCGCTCGTCGCGGAGGTCGTGAAGACGTCCTCGGACCCGTACGTGGGCCGGCTGTCGCTGATCCGGCTGTTCTCCGGCACCCTGCGCGCCGACCAGACGGTCCACGTCTCCGGGCACGGGCTGGCCGACCGGGGGCACGAGGACCACGACGTCGACGAGCGGATCGGCGCCCTGTCCACGCCGTTCGGCAAGCAGCAGCGCCCGGTGTCGCACGTCATCGCGGGTGACCTGGCCTGCGTGGCGAAGCTGAGCCGCGCCGAGACTGGGGACACCCTGTCCGCCAAGGACGACCCGCTGCTCATGGAGCCGTGGCAGATGCCCGACCCGCTGCTGCCGCTGGCCATCCAGGCGCACAGCAAACCGGACGAGGACAAGCTCTCCCAGGGCCTGTCCCGGCTGGTGGCCGAGGACCCGACGATGCGGCTCGAACAGAACCAGGACACCCACCAGGTGGTGCTGTGGTGCCTGGGCGAGGCGCACGCCGACGTCGCCCTGGAGCGGCTGCGCAGCCGGTACGGCGTCCAGGTCGACGTCGTACCGCACCGGGTGTCCCTGCGCGAGACGTTCGCGACCAAGTCGGCCGGCCGGGGCAGGCACGTCAAGCAGTCCGGCGGGCACGGGCAGTTCGCGATCTGCGAGATCGAGGTCGAGCCGCTGCCCGGCGGGTCCGGCATCGAGTTCGTCGACAAGGTCGTGGGCGGCGCGGTGCCCCGGCAGTTCATCCCGTCGGTGGAGAAGGGCGTACGGGCCCAGGCGGCCAGAGGAGTGGCGGCCGGGTACCCGCTCATCGACGTACGGGTGACCCTCCTGGACGGCAAGGCGCACTCGGTGGACTCCTCCGACGCCGCGTTCCAGACGGCCGGAGCACTGGCGCTGCGGGAGGCCGCGGCCGACGCGAGGATCCATTTGCTGGAGCCGGTGGCCGAGGTGTCGGTGCTGGTCGGCGACGACTTCGTGGGCGCCGTGATGAGCGACCTGTCGGGGCGGCGCGGGCGGGTGCTCGGCACCGAGCAGACACCCGGCGGGCGCACCCTGATCAGGGCCGAGGTGCCCGAGATCGAGATCGGCCGGTACGCGATCGACCTGCGGTCGATGGCGCACGGCACGGCGGGGTTCAGCCGCCGGTACGTGCGGCACGAACCGATGCCGCAGCAGGTCGCGGACCGGGTGCGTGAAGAGGAGCGCAAGGCCTCGTAGTTGGCGCCGGGCGCCACCAAGTGCCCCGGTGTGGGCTCCCCTCCGCGGGGGCGGGCGGCTTGACAGGCC
>NZ_JBEOXI010000444.1:0-3946 GCF_040296465.1 Streptomyces sp. NPDC002130 | reverse complement strand
GGAATTCCGATTCTCACAGTTTCCCTGACGGCGCTTCGAAGCCGGACCGCGAAGATCCTGCTGCACCCCGGCGTCACAATTCCACTGTTCCTGTTCAGCTACTACGGCATTTACCTCTCGCCGGTCTTCGACCTGGTAGCGCGGTCCTGGATCGGTCACACAGGTCTCGAGCTCTTCTTCCTGGCCACCGGAGTACTGTTCATCGTCCCGGTGCTCTCCTCGGGGCCGTTGCCCGTCAAACAAAGCAACCTGGGTCGATGTTTCGACCTGTTCGTCGAAATGCCTCTCCACGTTTTCATCGGCGTGATCCTGATGATGGCAACTTCGCCACTCCTGAGTACCTTCACCAATCCGCCAGCCTCCTGGAATGTGGACCTGATGGCGGATCAACAAATGGCCGGCGCACTGGCTTGGTCCTACGGAGAACCGATCGCCTTGATCATCATGGTGGTTTTCGCGATGCGGTGGAAACGCGACGAATCCTTCACCAACGCCGCAGTCGACAAGAAGGTCGCACGCGAAGGCGATGTCGACCTCGATGCCTACAACGAGTTCCTGAGAACTCTTCCGCGCCGGTAAAGGTTTTCGACACGCCACGGTTCCGAGTGGTCCGCGGACGCCTATGGGGTTCAGTTCATCGGGTCCGCCTCCGGTGACGACGACACCTTCCAGGGCCTCGACCCGAACCGGCCCACCCTGCGCCCCAAGCTGTACTGGTTCAACGCGCTGCTCACGGTCGGCCTGCTCACCGCCATGATCATGGAGTGGCTGCCGATCCCCGTGCTGTTCCTGATCGGTGCCGCGCTCGTCCTCTCCGTGAACTTCCCGCACATCCCCGACCAGAAGGCCCGTCTGGCCGCCCACGCCGACAACGTCCTGAACGTCTCCGGCATGGTCTTCGCCGCCGCCGTCTTCACCGGCGTCCTGCAGGGCACCGGCATGGTCGACCACATGGCCAAGTGGATGGTGGACGTCATCCCCGGCAGCATGGGCCCGCACATGGCGCTCGTCACCGGCCTGCTGAGCCTGCCGCTCACCTACTTCATGTCGAACGACGGCTTCTACTTCGGTGTCCTGCCCGTCCTGGCCGAGGCGGGTGCCGCGCACGGGGTCACCCCGCTGGAGATGGCCCGCGCCTCGCTGGTCGGCCAGCCGCTGCACATGTCCAGCCCGCTCGTCCCGGCCGTCTACGTCCTGGTCGGCATGGCCAAGGTCGAGTTCGGCGACCACACCAGGTTCGTTGTGAAGTGGGCCGCCCTCACCTGCCTGGTCATCCTCGGCGCGGGCATGCTGTTCGGGATCATCTGAGCCCCTTCATGGAGGACGTCATCGTGAGGCCCGGTGGGAACCGCGGCTGGCTGCTCCGCCTCGTCATCGCCTTCAGCTTCGCGCAGGGGGCGGTGTCGATGGCCCGGCCCGCCGTCTCCTACCGGGCCCTCGCGCTGGGCGCGGACGAGCGCGCGGTCGGTGTCATCGCCGGTGTGTACGCGCTGCTGCCCCTGTTCGCCGCCGTGCCCCTGGGCCGCCGCACCGACCACGGCCGCTGCGCGCCCCTGCTGCCGGTCGGCGTGGTGCTGATAGCCGGCGGCTGCGCCCTCAGCGGCGTGGCCGGTTCGCTGTGGACGATGGCCCTGTGGAGCGGGGTGATGGGCCTCGGGCACCTGTGCTTCGTCATCGGCTCCCAGTCCCTGGTCGCCCGCCAGTCCGCGCCGCACGAACAGGACCGCAACTTCGGCCACTTCACCATCGGTGCCGCACTCGGCCAGCTGGTCGGCCCGGTCGCCGCGGGCGCGCTGATCGGCGGTGCGGACATGGCGGGCAGCAGCGCGCTCGCCCTGATCGTGGCGGGCGCGACCGCGGCGGTGGCGTTCACCTCGCTGTGGCGCATCGAGCATCGCAGTACGGCGTCCTCGTCCGGCGCGGACAAGGGGGACCGGGTCCCGGTCCGCGGCATCCTGCGCACCCGTGGGGTGCCTGCGGGCATTCTCATCAGCCTGGCCGTGCTGTCCGCGACCGACATCCTGACCGCCTACCTGCCGGTGGTCGGCGAGCACCGGGGTATCGCGCCGTCCGTGATCGGCATCCTGCTCAGTCTGCGCGCCGCGGCGACGATCGCCTGCCGCCTGGTGCTGACGCCCCTGCTGCGGCTGCTGGGCCGGCCCCTGCTGCTGACGCTCACCTGTCTGCTGGCGGCCCTGCTGTGCACGGGCATCGCCCTGCCGGTGCCGGTGTGGGCGCTCGGACTGCTGCTGGTCGCGCTCGGCTTCTGCCTCGGGGTCGGTCAGCCGCTGTCCATGACGACGGTCGTCCAGGCCGCCCCCGACGACGCCCGTTCCACGGCCCTCGCCCTGCGCCTGACCGGCAACCGGCTCGGCCAGGTCGCCGCGCCAGCCGCGGCCGGGCTGATCGCCGGAGTCGCGGGGGTGGCGGCGCCGTTCGTGATGCTGGGGGTGTTGTTGCTGCTGTCCTCCGGGGTCGCCGTGCGGTCGCCGCGGGAGCCGGACGAGCCGGGTGGCCGGGACGCGCCGGACGGGTCGGACGGGTCGGAGGAGTCAGGTCGTGAGGGCAGTGAGGGCCGTGGGGGGCGGAGGGGCCTCGGACGCAGCGTGCCGCTGCGCCGGAAGAGCGATATCTGACGCGTCGTAGGGCGGTGCTGCGGTCCATTCGACGGTGGGGTGACAGAGAGTCAGGTGACGAGGTGTTTGTATGAAAATCATCTGACTTTGGAGGCATGTTCATGCCCGTCGTACCCCTCGCGCGCCGCGCCGGCACCCGCACCGCCGTCCTCGCCGCCCTCACCCTCGCAGGGACCACCATGAGCGGGGTGTCCGCCGTCGCCGCTCCCATCCCGGGGGACAACGGAGACGTCAAGATCCACGCCAGCACGACGGCCGCGGTCAATCAGCGCAACGACCCGAAGGTCTGCGACTTCTACCTCGCCGCGTTCAACTTCGACGCCGGTGAGCAGATCAACTGGACCATCCAGACCCAGCCCGAGGTTCCGGGCGGCGCCACCCGCACGGGCAGCTTCGTCGCCGACCCGACCGGCATGGGCCGTACCGAGGCCGTCGATCTGCCCAACGGGCAGTACAAGCTGACGTGGCTCACCGACCAGGCACACGGCGCCGGCAAGTTCAAGGTGTTCAAGCCACAGGCCTAGCGCACGCAACCGTCACGCTCTGCTACCGACCGAAGGCAAACCGCAAACGAGACGCCGACAACCTCGTCCCCGTCCTCAAGGCCTGCTGCGACGGACTCGTCGACCACGGACTCACCGCCGACGACACACCAGACCTCATGACCAAAGCGATGCCCGTCATCCACCCAGCCGTCAAAGGCCGACCACCCGCACTCTGGCTCGAAATCGAATGGAGCACGAAATGATCGATCCCGTGAACCGCCCGGCGCACTACACCGAACATCCTTCGGGCGTGGAGTGCATTCAAATCACCGAGCACATGGGGTTCAACCTCGGCAACGCCGTCAAGTACATCTGGCGGGCAGACCTCAAGGGCTCGGCAATCCAGGACTTGGAGAAGGCGCGCTGGTACATCGATCGTGAGTTGGTGAAACGTGGTGTGGCAACCGAACCCGCAGCAGTCCGTGACGGCAGCGACCTCGTCGTCGTGCAGCGTTCGCACACCGCGAAGGCGGTTCAATCGTGGATGACTCTGGACCTGTGGACCGACCTCGGGAAGAACGACAAAGACTTCGACGCCGAATATGAGCGCCAAGGGTTCGGGGACTTGTGGGCCACCCTCCTTGGTGAGGTCCGGGCCCTAGTTCAAGCAACCACTCCCGCCCCTACCGAACCCGCCAAGGAGGAGACGAAGGCGGAGGGTGTGCCCGATTGGGTTCGCCAGGTATCTGAGATCCTCGACGAACACGCCCAAACGCGTTGCCCGTCCGAGATCGAGGGCTGGGGCTGCTCGCTGACGAACGGTCA
>NZ_JBEOXI010000443.1:0-3962 GCF_040296465.1 Streptomyces sp. NPDC002130 | reverse complement strand
CTCCAACATGTTCTCCGTGTTCTTCACCGACCGGCCCGTGCGCAACTACGAGGACGCCAAGACGCAGGAGTCCTTCCGCTTCACCGCGTTCTTGTCCACCGTCGGCATCCGGATGTCCATGAGCACGACGTCCGGACGGGTGCGGTCGACGAGGGCCTCCGCCTCGGCGCCGTCGGCGGCCTCGCCGACGATCTCGATGTCGTCGGCGCCGCCCATCATGAAGGACAACCCGGCCCGCACCAGCGGATCGTCGTCGACGAGGAGCAGTCTGATCGCAGTCATGAGCCTTACGTAATCACGGCCGGGCCGGGCGGTGGGGCCGAAGCGGTCACCCCCACGGCAGCCACGCCCGCACCTCGAACCCGCCCTGCGGGGTGGGCCCGTGCTCCAGCCGGCCCCCGGCCAGGTTCGCTCTTTCCGTGAGGCCGATCAGTCCCTGCCCGGAGCCGGGGACGGGCGGCACCTCGCCCTCGGGCGGCGGGTTGTGCACGCGAACGGTGAGGCCCGTGCCCGGTTCGCCGGTGACGGTCACCCCGACCTCGGTGCCGGGAGCGTGCTTGCGCGCGTTGGTCAGGCCCTCCTGGGCGATCCGGTAGGCGGTGCGGCCGACAGAGGACGGGACGCCGGCGGGGTCCTCGACGCGGTGGTCGAGGGAGACCTTCATGCCGGCCTCGCGGGACTCGGCGACCAGGGTGTCCAGCGCCGCGAGCGTCGGCTGCGGCCGGCCCGTCTCGTCCGGTTCGCCCGCCCGCAGCACGCCGATGATCTCCCGCAGGTCCTGGAGCGCCTCGTGCGCGCTCTCCCGGATCACGCCCGCGGCCCGTGCCGTCTGTGCCGGGGGCGCGTCGGGCCGGAACTCCAGGGCGCCCGCGTGCACGCTCAGCAGCGTCAGCCGGTGGGCGAGCACGTCGTGCATCTCCCGTGCGATGGCCTCGCGGGCGAGCCGCTGCGCCTGCTCGGCCCGCAGCCGCGCCTCGGTCTCGGCGCGCCGGGCGCGGTCCCTCAGGCTCACCATGAGCTGCCGCTTGGCCCGGACGAACATCCCCCAGCCGACGGTCGCCACGGTGAGCACCATGGCGAAGGGAACGCTCACCAGGTAGGGGAGGTCCACGTCGGGGCGCACCCAGTAGTAGAGCGGCACCAGCGCCACGTTGACGCCGCCCACCCAGGCCACGTACCGGAAGGGCCGGTGCACGGCCAGGGTGAACAGGGCGATGAGGCCCGCGCCGCCCGAGGTTTCCGACAGGAAGCTGAGCGGGGTCATCGCCACGGCCAGCCCGAGCGGCCAGCGGCGCCGGAGCCAGACGGCCGCGCAGGCCAGCGCACCGATCACCTGGTCGACGACGGCCAGGCCGTGCGGCACACGGGGGTTGTGGGCGAGGGCGTCGAGGGCCAGCGCACCCACCAGGACGGCCAGCAGGAAGCAGGAGAAGTCGACGACCCAGTCGCGGGCGGTGCGCCGGGGGCGCTGCCCGGCCCGTGCGGCGCCGGGGTCGAGGTCGTGCAGGAGGGCGGACGGAAAATACCATCTGCGCCCGGTGAACAAAGCGGGCGTCTCCCCCGCCGGTACCGGGGAGGCGCGCCCCACGTCGTGACCAATCACGAGCGCCAAATCTACGCAGCGCAGGCCCGGGCGCACCCGCCCTCGCGCGGGATCGTCGACCAAAGTCGCCGCATCGCAGACTTTCGATGCCGTCGTGGCAGCGGAGCGGGGACTTCCGGCCCGGGGGGTTCGTCCCGCGGCCGATGTGCGTGGGGGGTCCGCGGGACGAGGCTGGTGGCATGAAGCAGGTACTGGAGATTCTCGGTCTCCTCGCCCTGGTCCAGGGCGTGGCGGGCCTGGTGCACGAGTTCACCGACTGGAACTGGGGCCTGGTGCAGCGTCTCGGGTTCCTCGACGGCTACGAGATCTACGCGAGCGTCACGCTGCTCGTGCTGGGCGTCGCCCTGTTCGCGGCGGCCGGGAGCCGGAAGTCCGTCTGACGTGCCGACGGACGTCCGGCCCGCGGTCTCCGTCAGGGCTCAGCAGCCGTAGTCGACGAGGTCGAACGACTCGTAGTGGTCGGCCGTGTAGTAGTCCTCCTGGTTCTGCTCACCGGTGACGATGCGTCGCGCGCCGCGGGTGGAGGAGCCCGGGGTGATGACCGTGTACTCGTGGTAGTAGCCGGACGACTTGCTCGGCAGGACACCTTCCCGGTTCTGGAAGACGGTGCCGTCCTGGTCGAACGGGTAAGGGCCGCCCTGCTCGATCAGGTCGAGCGTGTCGTGGGCCTGGGACGGCAGGTTGCTGTAGCAGATGTCACCGACGGCGGTGGGGGCCGCGTCGGCCGTGGTCGCGGAGACGGTTCCGCCGACGAGGAGGGCGGACAGGAGGGCGGCTGCTGCGCCGAGCCGGGAGGCGCGTGGGGGGAAATTCATGACGTTCATGATGACGCGCGTAGAGGCTGGCATGTCAATGACAATCCCGGAGAATTTCCTGTGAAGCCCCGTGCGTTCGCGGGGAGTTCACCCACCCACCCGGCACCCTCACCCGTCCGCCGACGCCCTCGCCTTCACCCGTCCAGCGGCGCCCTCACCCGCGCTCGGGCACCCCTCAAGCGCCCTCCGGCAGTCCGAACTCGCCGTACTCCGGGCGGCCTTTCAGGTCGTACGTCTGGACCGAGACGCCCGCGCCGGTGACGCTCCCGCCGGCGTGCTCGAACGCGGTCGGTACGGCGCCCTCCGTGAACAGCCGGAACCCGGAGCCGAGCACGACCGGGAAGGTCAGCAGGTGCAGGGTGTCGACGAGGTCGAGCGCCAGCAGGGACCGGACGAGGGCGCCGCTGCCGTGCACCTGGACCTCGCCGTCGGTGCGCTCCTTCACGGCGGCGACCTCCTCGGCGAGATCGCCGGTCAGCACCGTGGTGCCCACCCATCCGGGGTCCGTCAGGGTCGAGGAGGGCACGTACTTCGGCAGGGAGTTGAGCCGGGAGGCGACCGGGTCGGCGGGGTCGGTCACCTTGGGCCAGTAGGTCGCGAAGATGTCGTACGTACGGCGGCCGAGCAGGAAGGCCCCCGGGCGGGTGAAGACCTCGCCGATGAACCGGCCGAAGTCCTCGTCGGCGTACGGGAAGCTCCAGCCGCCGTGGGTGAAGCCCCCGCGGGTGTCCTCCTGGGGGCCGCCGGGGGCCTGGTAGACACCGTCGAGGGTGACGAAGAGGGTGGATACGAGCTTGCCCATGGCGGGTGCCTTCCTTCCGGGTCGGACGGGGTCTGCTGCCATCGGTTCAGACCTCGCCGGCACCCGCAACTCATCGCTGGGCCGTACGCCCGCTCACTGGGCGTTCGTGGAGAACAGCCCGCCCGTCGGGCCCTGCTTGTCGCCGCCCTGGGCCTTCCTCAGGGCGTTGGCGAGGCTTTCGATCGTGAGGGACTGCAGGATGACGCGGCCGTTGCCCTCCAGGGTGGCCAGGGACAGGCCCTCACCGCCGAAGACGGCGTTCATCAGACCCTGGCGGTCGAGGCCGCCCACGCGCTGGACGCCGTACTGGATGCCCTCCTCGAAGGCGACGACGCAGCCGGTGTCGACCTCGACGCGGCCGCCGAAGTCGGCCGGGTTCAGGTCGATGAAGTTCCCCGCGCCGGCGATGATCACCGTGCCGCGCCCGGTGAACTTCTCCAGCACGAAGCCCTCGCCGCCGCTCCTGCCGGTACGGCCGCCCTGGAAGGCGATGCCGAAGTCGACGGTGGACTCGGCGGCCACGAAGGCGTCCTTCTCCGCGAACCAGGCGCGCGTGCCGTCCAGTTCCAGCGCGCGCATCTCCCCGGGGAGCACGCCCGCGAAGCCGACGGTGCCCTCGCCGCCCCGGGTGGTGAAGTACTGGAAGGTGCCCTCCCCGGCGGCCGTCGAGCGGTACGTACTGCGGCACGCCGGAGCCGGGAGGCCGCATGGACGCCCATGACGCGCTGGGGCGACGGACGTT
>NZ_JBEOXI010000442.1:0-4014 GCF_040296465.1 Streptomyces sp. NPDC002130 | reverse complement strand
TGAGCAGGCCGTTGATGGTGATCTGCGCACAGGGCTTCGCACCGGGCTGCGACTGGGCCAGTTCCGCGAAGGTTTTGTACTACGCGCCTCCGAACATCCAGCAGCCCAAGTTTCGATGGATCAGCGGCGGTGCCGCCTTGGCCATCGTGGTGTGGATTCTCGCATCGGTAATCTTCGGTTTCTACGTCGCGAACTTCAGTAGTTACAACAAAACCTACGGCTCCCTCGCCGGTGCGATCGTGTTCCTGTTGTGGCTGTGGATCACCAACCTGGCCTTGCTGTTCGGCGCAGAGCTCGATTCCGAACTCGAACGTGGACGAGAATTGCGTCAGGCACACAACTTCGAGGGCCACGCCGAAGGATCGGATGGTGTCTGCACTGACGTCGATACCCCGAAACGCAAGGAAATGCCGATCGGCGGCCCAACGCACGCTATGGGAAATACCAAGCACATCGTCACGGCCGCGTCACTCGGTGCCGCTGCCGTTGCGGTGATCATCGCTGCCGGTAAGCGGCCTGAGCGGAGAGGCGGTCGATGAACGTGGTCTCGCAGGTCCGTGGTTCGCCGCTCTCACGGGCCAGGGCTTGCGCCACGGCACTGTAGCGAGCATGTTTCCCGTCCTTCTGACTTCGTCATCGACGGTTCAACCCTGACACGAGGCTTGCGGCCTCCTTCGAGATGATTGCAGCGTCCGCTTGCCCGGTATACGTGCGTTGCCCACCAGGCAGTCGCGTACGGCAAACTCGGGTTGCCCTCGCTCGACTGCCCTGGTTTCGGTGCGAATCAGAGGTCTGCCATTGAGTGTCATCCGAAAATTACGGTTCCCGCTGGGATCGGCGTCGGCTCGGCGGGGCAGAACTGCTCGTGCGGAAGATGCGCAGAATGAGCGCTACATGCTCACCCGGCTGATGTGCGGTGAGCGCGGTCAGCTCGTCCGACAGTGCTGCGAGTTCGCGGGCTCGGGTCGGCGCGAGGGCGCGCAGGTGGTCGGCGTCGGTGGCGTAGAGAGACACGGGTGTGAGGGGGTGTAAGGAGTAGCCGAGCGATTGGGCGCGTATCCAGAACTCTTCGGCGCGTGCTCCGCTGCGGATGTAGTCTGCGGCGGCGGTTCCCTGCTGAGTGATGACGGCGACGGCGTCGCTGGAGGCCAGGCGGGTGCGGGTCTGTGCTCGGAGCGCTTGCCCGGCATCCCAGTTGTTCAGTTGTTCCATCACGTCGGGGCGGCGGAGGAGTTCGAGGGCGGCGAGTTCTGAAGTAGGGATACCCAAGCTGGAAACCTCGATACCACTGGCGAGGTCGCGCGAATGTGGCCAGCGTAGCTCGGAGATCATCTCTCGATGCAGAGTGTCGGTGAGGAATCGGATGCGGTCGGTGGCACTGATGTTCTCGGCCAACCGTGTGATCGTCTCCCCGTCCTGGATCAGGTGGACTGCGACGGTCGGGGAGGACAGACGCGCCGCCAGGTGTGCGAGGTCCGTCGGATCGCACGGCGGCAGGCCGGGATCGGGCAGAGCGCGGTGTGTGCTGCGATGGAGCATCCCGGGTAGTTGGTCGGTGAGCGAGATGTCGGTGCCGGCAGTGAACTTGATCCGCGCGGAGGTCGCCTTACCGTCGCCGATGATGACGGTGTCGCCGAGGATATGTCGGTGTGCCGCGGCGACGCGAGCGTTGTGCAGTGCGGCACCGAGCGCGACGAAACTTCCGCGGTACTCGATATCCACACTCGACGAGCGGGTTTCGTCGAGACGCAGAGTCAGCGCAGTCTCGTCCGTGTGAATGATCCACGGTTGCGAGTTACCTCCCGACGGAGCGCGTGCGGCAGCGAAAGCGACGGCTTCGGTATCGGGGAGCGCGTCGTACTGTGCTCGCAGATCGATCGGACGCGAACCGTTTGTCGCCGGTGAGGCGATCGAGTCGGAGGGAATGTGTGGGTCGGTCAGTTGATCGAGGTGCTGACCGATATCGATGCGCACCCTCCCCGAGGGAAGAGCCTCACCGAGACCGAACCGGCGGATCGCGGCGACCACAGACGCCCCGCCCAGCAAAACGTCCCCGCCGAGTTGAGGCCAGGTGGCCACGGTGGTGCCCACTTCCAGGACCGAGGCGGCCATGCGGGCCGAAATCTCGGCCCCCTGCAGGATGCGTAAGCCGAAGGGAATTTTTTCTTGCACGCTCAGCCCGGATACGGTGGCAGCGTCGAGATCTCCGACCAGCCCGTGAAAGAGTGGCCTGGCGGGTTCGAGGTCGAATCGTTCGACGTCGAAGAGACCGCGGTCGCTGGTTTCCATGATGACCGGGATGCCCCGCTGCCTCGCCCGGTCGCGAACGAGGACCTTCACATCGAAGGAGTCGCACTCTTCGATCACCAGGTCCAGTCCGGCGAGGAAGTCGTCGATGCTCGCTTCGTCGACACCTTCGGTCCAGGCGTCGACGGGCAGGTACGGGTCCAGTTCGGCGATGCGTTGTCGAGCCAGAGTTGCCTTGTTGACGCCGAGATCGAGGACTGTGGCCGAAAGCCGGTTAAGGTTGGACAGGTCTAGGTCGTCGAAGTCCGCCAGACGGAGGTAGCCGACGACGCCTTCGAGAGCAAGAGCATGGGCGATGGCGCTGCCGACGCTGAGTCCGACGATCCCGATGCGCAGCCGTGAGAGTGCGCGTTGTTCCTCGCTGGTGATCTTGTTGCGGTTGCGATCGAGCCGCAGACGACGAAACCCGCTGGGGCCGAGCAGACGGACCAAGGTATGGCGCCACGGGTAGTAAATCCAGTGCGAGGGTTCGGCGATCTCGTCGGCGTCGGACTCTGGGCGGAGATCGAGCAGCGACTGTCGTTGCTCGGCCAGTGTGTCGAGAACCCTTGCTCCGGAGGTGCGCAGTGCGCTCACCCGCTGCATCTGCGCCGGGTCGGATTCGTCGAAAAGTTCCACCCGCCGCTCCGTTGTCTCGTTCATTGCCGAGGCTTGGTCTGTACCGGAGAAGTCCTGCATCACGATCCCTTCCGCTTCTCAGTTGCGCGGCGGGCCTTGATCACTCGTCCGTCCCCTCCATCCAAGCACTCCTTGCGCCAGGTGTTGCTCACCAGGGTGGGGTGACGACGCAGCGGCGGGTGTCGGGAGGCTCGAGCCGGCATGTCAGCGGACAATCAGCGAGCGCGGACCCGCCTGGGTGGTACGCGCGGTATTCCGGCTGCCAACGGCGCAGGTCCGGACTTCTTCAACAAAGGGGAAATGTGATGACAGTGATCACCGAATACACACGCGGCAGCGTCGAGGCGAGTCATGCTGCTGTCGAGGTGCCCGGCACCGACGGTGTCCGATTGGTCCTCTCGTATCCCGCGACGGACGACTATCTGTGGGACGAATACTTGTCCGGTGCGTGGGAGTCCTACAGGCGTCACGGAGCGCAAGCAGCCTTGGATGTGCCGGCAGTGCGAGACGGTGTTTCGACCTCACTGTTCTACGCTCTCGTCGACGGCGACGGGGTGGTCGTGGGCGGGGTACGCGCACAGGGACCATACGTCTGCGCTAGTCAGTCCCATGCGATGGTCGAATGGACGGGTAACCGCGCCCTGGACGCTGTTCGAGAGACAATCGCTGCCCGAATCCCCGAGGGGGTGGTGGAAATGAAATCGGCGTGGGTATCCCCCGGGTCGCGATACGCCGGGAAGTTGTCTGCTGCACTGGCGAGGGTGGCGTTGCCGACGATGGAGCGACTGCAGTCTCGTTTCGTGCTGGCCACTGCCGCTGACCACGTGCTGAGCAGGTGGGAATCCTCCGGAGGCAGGGTCGATGTACGGATACCGGCGGCCGCGTATCCCGATGCGCGTTATCGCACTCGCATGATGTGGTGGGATCGTCGATCGCTGCGTGCCGACGCTGATCCTGCGGTGTGGCCACTGATGTGGTCCGAGCACCGGACACTGTGCCCGATCACGACGAAAAACACAGTGCACGAGCAAACGACCCGTGTTCACAGCGCCGCCGTGATTTCGCTAGTGAACAGGGTCGGTCGCTGAT
>NZ_JBEOXI010000441.1:0-4037 GCF_040296465.1 Streptomyces sp. NPDC002130 | reverse complement strand
CGGTCGGGGCCGAGCCGGCCCCGACCGGCACCGGGCTACACCGAGGGCGCGCCCGTCTCGCGCAGCCGCCCCACCAGCTCCCGCACCACCGCCGCGCCGTTCAGCGTCAGCACCGACTCCGGGTGGAACTGCACCCCCGCGAACCCGGGCGCGCGCAGCGCGTGCACCTCACCGTTCGCGGCGCGCGAGACCTCGACCCCGTGCGCCGACAGCTCGGCCGCCGCCTCGTCGTCGCAGCGCGCCACGAAGCTGTTGTAGAACCCGACGGTCTCCCGCCGCCCGAACAGCTCGATCTCCGTCTGCGCCCCCTGGAACGGCACGTCCTTGCGCACGATGTCCAGCCCCAGCTCGGCTGCGATCAGCTCGTGTCCGAGGCAGACGCCCAGCACGCCCTGCCGTTCGCCCCTGATCACCTCGGCGGTGAGGGAGCGCAGGAACCGCATCTTCGGATCCGCCAGGTCGGACGGGTCCCCCGGCCCGGGGCCCAGCACCACCGGACCCTCGTGCCCGAGCACCGCCTCCCGCAGCCCCGGCTCGTCGTATCGCCGCACGCTCACCTCCAGGCCGCCGGCGCGCAGCAGGTGCGCGAGCATCGCCGTGAAGGTGTCCTCGCCGTCGACGACCAGGGCGTGCCCCGCGGGCTCCGGCGAGCGCTCCTGCATCCGCAGCCAGAACGGCGCGAGCGAGGCCCGGCGTCCGTCCAGCGCCGCCCGCACGCGCGGGTCGTCGGCGAGGCACGGTCGGGTGTGCTCGGCACGCGGCCGGGACGGCCCCACTCCCAGGGCCGCCAGCACGCCCGCCGCCTTGGCGTGCGTCTCGGCCACCTCGCTCGCCGGGTCCGAGCCGCGCACGAGGGTCGCACCGACCGGCACCCGCAGCCGCCCGCCCGCGTCGATGTCGGCGGTGCGGATCAGGATGGGGGAGTCGAGGGTCTGGACCCCGCCCGCGTCCCGGCCGATCAGGGCCAGTGCCCCCGCGTAGTACCCGCGCCCCCCGCTCTCGTGCCGCTCGATCACCCGGCAGGCGTTCTGCACCGGCGAGCCGGTGACCGTGGCCGCGAACATGGTCTCCTTCAGCACCTCCCGCACGTCCAGCGTGGACCTGCCGCGCAGCTCGTACTCGGTGTGCGCGAGGTGCGCCATCTCCTTCAGCCGGGGTCCGACGACCACTCCGCCCATGTCGCCGACGGTGCACATCATCTTGAGCTCCTCGTCGACGACCATCGACAGCTCCTCGATCTCCTTGCCGTCGGCGAGGAAGTCCAGCAGGTGCTCCGGCGTCGGCCCCTCGGCGGGGTAGCGGTAGGTGCCGCTGATCGGGTTCATGACGACCGTGCCGCCGGACATCCGGACGTGCACCTCGGGGCTGGCCCCGACCAGTGTGCGGTCCCCGGTGTGCACGACGAACGTCCAGTACGCCCCCCGCTCGCCCTCCAGCAGCCGCCGGAACAGCGCCAGCGCGTCCGCCCGGCCGAACCCGGGGATCTCGCCCTCGTATGTCCGCCGGATCACGAAGTTCGCGCCCTCGCCCCGCCCGATCTCCTCCCGCAGCACACGTCCGACGATCTCGCCGTACTCCTCGTCGGCGACGTCGAAGCCGCCGCCCTCGACGCGCACGTCGTGCGCCGGGAGCTGTTCCAGGGCGTCCACCAGAGGGACGGCGTACGACTCCTCGGGCGTGAGTGCCAGCAGGGGCGTGCCGTCGTCGCGGACGTCGAAGCCGCGCTCGCGGATCTGCCGGAAGGGCACCAGCGCCAGGCTCCGGTCGGGGAGGTCGGCGAGGCGCTCGTGCGGGACGACCGGGCCGATCAGGACCTCGACTCGTTCCTGGTCGTGGCCCGGGGTGCGGCGGCGCAGCAGGGCGAACGGACGGGAGTCGTCCGGCAAGCCGAGCAGGTTCATGGGTCCGTGCTCCATCTCGGTGAGAGAGGAACGGACCCCGGGAAACACCGAAGGCCGCCCCTCGGGCGGCCTTCGCGAAGTCTTGAGTACGCGCAGTCAGCGGGCCGCCGGATGAGCGGTCCACCACCAGGTCTGGATCGAGTGCGCGAACATGCCACGCACCCTACCCCACGTCCGAGGGGTGTTCGGGGTGTCTCACTTCCTGGGCATGGGTCAGCACGCCCGACACGACCCCGTAATGTTGGTGGCGTGACCGTGAACGCTAAGACCAGCGCGAGTGCTGGCAACACCTGGCGAAACCTGCCCGCGGCGCAGCAGCCCGAGTACCCCGACACCGAGGCTCTGCGCGCAGTCGTTGCGGACCTCGAGTCGTATCCGCCGCTCGTCTTCGCGGGCGAGTGCGACCAGCTGCGCGCCCGGATGGCGGCCGTCGCCAAGGGAGAGGCGTTCCTCCTCCAGGGCGGCGACTGCGCCGAGGCCTTCGACGCGGTGTCCGCCGACCACATCCGCAACAAGCTGAAGACGCTGCTCCAGATGGGCGCCGTGCTCACGTACGCCGCGTCCGTGCCGGTCGTGAAGGTCGGCCGGATCGCCGGGCAGTACTCCAAGCCGCGCTCCAAGCCGACCGAGACCCGCGACGGCGTGACGCTGCCGACCTACCGCGGCGACTCCGTCAACGGCTTCGACTTCACCGAAGAGGCCCGCATCCCGGACCCCGAGCGGCTGAAGCGGATGTACCACGCGTCCGCCTCCACGCTGAACCTGGTGCGCGCCTTCACCACCGGCGGCTACGCCGACCTGCGCCAGGTGCACGCCTGGAACCAGGACTTCGTGAAGTCGTCCCCGTCGGGGCAGCGCTACGAACAGCTGGCGCGCGAGATCGACAACGCGCTGAACTTCATGCACGCCTGCGGGACCGACCCGGAGGAGTTCAAGACGGTCGAGTTCTACGCCTCTCACGAGGCGCTGCTGCTCGACTACGAGTCCGCGCTGACCAGGGTCGACTCGCGCACCGGGCAGCTGTACGACGTCTCCGGGCACATGGTGTGGATCGGTGAGCGCACCCGGCAGCTCGACCACGCGCACATCGAGTTCGCCTCGAAGATCCGCAACCCGATCGGCATCAAGCTGGGTCCGACGACCACCGCCGAGGACGCGCTGCAGTA
Organism: Streptomyces sp. NPDC002130; assembly: GCF_040296465.1. Classification (NCBI taxonomy): domain Bacteria; kingdom Bacillati; phylum Actinomycetota; class Actinomycetes; order Kitasatosporales; family Streptomycetaceae; genus Streptomyces; species Streptomyces sp. NPDC002130. Next base: position 970 of record NZ_JBEOXI010000441.1, on the reverse strand, counting down.
CATCGAGCGCCTCGACCCCGAGCGGGAGCCGGGCCGGCTGACCTTCATCGTCCGCATGGGCGCCGACAAGGTCCGCGACAAGCTCCCCGAGCTGGTGGAGAAGGTCACCGCCTCGGGCGCGACCGTCGCCTGGGTGACCGACCCGATGCACGGCAACACCTTCGAGGCGGCCTCCGGGCACAAGACCCGCCGCTTCGACGACGTGCTCGACGAGGTCAAGGGCTTCTTCGAGGTCCACAAGGCCCTCGGCACCCACCCGGGCGGCATCCACGTGGAGCTCACCGGCGACGACGTCACCGAGTGCGTGGGCGGCGGCGACGAGATCTTCGTAGACGATCTGCACCAGCGCTACGAGACGGCCTGCGACCCGCGGCTCAACCGCAGCCAGTCGCTCGACCTGGCGTTCCTCGTGGCCGAGATGTACAGGGACCAGTAGCGGGTTCGCCTGTTACCGGGGCACGGACTGGGGCGCGCAGCGAGGAACAAGAAGGCCAACAAACCCAGAACGATGGCGAAGACGCCATTGGTGGTGGAGGCGCCTCGCACCACGGATGTCACGTAAAGGGCACCGAAGGACTGAAGTGCTTGCCAGAGAACAGCAGCGGCGATCGCTCCAGGTGCCACATCGGCTACCGAGAGCGGGCGGGCGCAGGTGAGCCGGAAAGCGACGATGAAGATGCCCGCGTTCAATACGACTACCGCAAGGGTCAGCAGGAAGCTGAACGAACCGCCCAGATGAAGCGCACCGCCGATGTTGGAGACAGCGGTGGTCCCCACGATCGCGAGACCGATCGTGCCGAGGAGTAGTAGCCCTTGGAGACGCCCGCGGATGGGATCCGGTCGCATGTTTCGGGGCACCGACCACACCGTGTTCATTGCATTCTGGCAAGCCAGAGCGACGCCGAGGCCACCGTAGAGACCACCGACGATTCCGATCACCAGCCCTGTGACACCGCCGCCGATCTGTTGC
>NZ_JBEOXI010000440.1:0-4046 GCF_040296465.1 Streptomyces sp. NPDC002130 | reverse complement strand
GATTCAGAAGGGGATTCGGGTTCCACAGCAGCGACGAGTTGGTCCTCGATGCGCGGATCGGCAGTGATGTAGCCGCCGGCGTGAACAAGGTGCGGTGCTCGGATATTCACGCGTTTGCCGTTGATCTTCAGCTTGGCCTCAGGCGATGCGAAGACGGCCTTTTTGACCCCTTGAGCGACAGATGCCGGGCTGCGGCCGGCCAATCGGAGCTTGCCGACGACGAACACCGTGCCGCCACAGCATGCAACGAAAAATCCGACGTTCCACGTGATGCTGTCGCCGAGCCACAACGGATGCAGGAGCCACAGGATTGCTCCGACAGCGGCGCCACTGACGGCTTGAGGGACTGTGTAGGGGCCGAAAGGAAGCTTCTTACCGTCGGGTGTGCGGCCGATCAGCTGAGGAATACTTCGAGCTGTTGTGAAGTCCTTGATGACTTCGACGTTGTTGTCGTCGTTCATGCGTGCACCGACTCGCGTGAGGAGTTCTGTCGGTGTGCTCGTGTGGTCGCGTCCGTTGCCGCGGTGGTTACCACGGACATCTGCAGTCCTCCTTGTCAGGGTCGGTGAAGGGCGATTCGACTGGTCTCCGGTCGCCGTTTACACCGGCAGATCCAGACTCGGGTCCGGCGCTTCTACGACCTGCACGACAGAGATGGCCAGGTCCTCTCCGGTTCGGTCCTTGAGGGAGTCCATGTTGAAGACAACCCAGAGCGCTGCAGCACCGATGAGGGCGGAGACGACCAGCCGGGCGATCGTGAAGGACTGCATCAAGTTCCGGAGAAGGAAGTACAGGACCAGGCAGCTGGCTGCAGATTGGAGGGCGACCTTTCCGTTGTTGGTCAGCTCTCCGATCTTGTCGAAGACACCGGCGGCGACGATCGCGGTGTTGGGGTCAGCGGCGGCGAGTGCGATGAACATGATGGGTCACCTTTCGGTTCGAGGAGTCAATTTCCTGAAGGGGAAAACAGTGGGACTTCGCCGACAGCTGGAAGCGACGATCCGGGTGTTTGGCTTGGCGCGGGAGCCTGAGCCGGCGCTACGGATGTCGATGCGGAAGTCGACGGAGCGCTCTTCGGAGTCGACGGGGACGGGGCGCTCGTGGTCGACGAATTGACTCCGCTGCGAGGAGCAGTAGCGGCAAAGAGCGGCGTTGAATCGATGGCGCTGACTTCCCAGCGACCGCCGCGGGAAGTCATCGTCAGCGCGTACTGACCGTTGACAGATTCGGCGTCGGTGATCTTCAAAGATGCAGTGATCAACAAGCGCACAACGTCGCCATCTGAACGCGGTGCCGCCGAGTTCGACGCACTGAGATCGACCGAGGAGAGCACATCGGTGAGTGCGATGCTGCGGTACGGCGCCGGGACGATCGGCGCGATGGAAACCCCCGGCGTCAGGTAGCGAGCAACCTCGCCGTTGCCTGTCAGAAGTGCGGCGAGGAACTGGTTGGCCGACGTTCCGATCGGGTGATTCGCGACGCGGAACTTATATCCGAGTTGAAGGTCTACAGCTGTCGACGGCTGCGCAACTTCGGAAGGAAGTGTGGCGGCGCGCGCACCGGATTCGGTCACAACAACAGGAACTTGGAAGTAGCGCCGAACGATTGTTGCGGAGGCATCGTTGGCGGGGCGTACCGAGACCGATACCGTCACGGCGTAGGTTCGTGCGTCGCGATCGAAGACAATTGATGCGATGGCGGGGTCCGTCGCAACGTAGAGCGCAGATGCCGGAATATTCGGTGGCGTGGCAACGAACCGTTCGATCTCACGCTCGTTTCCTCGGCTTCCTTGAAGCCACGCCACGACCAGTTGACGGGCTACATCTTCGGCTTGGGCTTGTGCTGCGGTGTCAATGCTTTGCGCTTCGTTGTCAGTTGCTTTGACGACTGCCGGAGTTGACGACGAGCCGAATACGACGAGCAGCAGTGAGACAATTCCTGCGACGAGAGCGGCGATGATCGCACCGCGAATTGCGCGTGTAGTCCACTGCTGACGAAGGCCCCACTGGACTCGCTCTGCGCGCACACGCTCCTCTACTTCATCGACGATCGTCTCGGTGGAATCGGCGGTTGCGGAACCATCCTGCTTCGGTTTCGGAGTGCGCCCGAAGTTGTTGATCTTCTTCCAATCAATGTTCATCGGATACCTGCCTCGGACGGCTGCTCTGACGAGTCGAGTTCTGATTCGCCATCCGGGATGTCGGCGCTCATTGCCCGCGCAAGCGCTGCACGAGCGGCCGGCACCTCTGCGAATACCAACAACGAGAGCGCGGCGCTGGCATCTTCGTCGAATGGGTTTCGTGTGAGAGCCGCAGCGACTCGACGGATCTCCTCAGCAATGGCATGGGCGTAGCCGAGATCGTGCAGTAGCGCTTGCATCGAGTCGTGCATCCGGTCCTCCTGGCGACTGGCGAGTGTGAAAGCCGCACCGAATTTGTGGGCTTCTACTTGTAGGAAGATCCGGGCGCGAAGACCTGAGTGACAGAGCTCGCCAAACTTTTTTCAAAGTTTTTTCCGAGCGCGGCCAGGTGCTTGTTGCCAGAGGTTCAAACGTGCACGTCGATGCCTTCGATGCACGCGCATCCACTCACGGCAAAGCGCGCGGCAACAACATCTCCGGCAACAACAAACACTCCCCTGGCAACAACAAACATGCAGGTCAGAGGCAATATAGGGCTGCTCTACTGGGCGCGAGACCAACCTCGCACGCGCACAGAGGAGACCCGTGGAAATGTCCACCCACGCAGCAACCGCACCCAGCCATTCGTCGTCCGCCCTGCCGTCCCACGACGCGACTCGAGGCGACCTCTACAGCCGCCTGAACACCGAATGGATGCAGCTGTGCGCACGACCCTCAGCAGCGGCAGAGGTGCTCACATGGTCGGTCAATCAGCCGGCCTTGAAGCAGGTGCAAGAACTCAACGACTTGGCTGGCGCCCATCGCCTCGATCGCGACGCCGTACTGCTGGCACTGTTGACCCTCCACCAGGAGGGCAGCGTTCTCGCGGGGCGAGCGCTGTTGCAGCTGATGCTCGGGAAGTTGATCTCGTTGACCCGTCACGCGCGGGTGGCCGGCTTCGATTCCTACCACGCTTACGACGAGCGTGCGGCCACCACAATCGCCACTTTCATGTCATTGATAGCCGAGTATCGCCCGTCCGGCGAGAACATTTATGCAGCTCTCTTTTTGCGGACTTTGAAGAAGATCGCACACGAGAACACCTTTGCCGGTGAGATCCCCGCGTCGGATCTGATGGATCGTTCCGATGCTCCTGAGGCGGAAACCGAGAACCCATTTCTCGCCCAGGACTTGCTCGCTTGGGCTGTTCGGAACGGAGTCATCACCGGCACCGACCGAGCTTTGATTCAGCGCGCATATCTCGACCAGACCGACACCGATCTGACATCGATCGCGGCTGAGATCGGCATGACCTCGGCCGCACTTCGTCAGCGGCTCTATCGCGCTGTGTCGAAGATTCGGAACAGCGTAGGAACTTCGAATCAGACGTCGGATCATGCGCGCTTCGCCCGTGCATCGCGCAGCGCCCGGCCGATCGAACAGGCTTTGTGATGACTCGAACTCTCGACGCAGTTTCGTTGCTGGTGTGCTTCCTGATCGCTGGCTTCGTGATGAAGGAATCGTCCCTTCTTTTCGAGACTGCTGGAAGTTTCGACGCAGCGCTACGTATCCCTTCCGTGAGTCATCCCGAACTTTTGGGACAGCTGATGTCGCTCGCTCACCGCGCCGTCTTCACGGTCGTCGACCTTCTGCCGAACACCGTGACCGCACATTCGGGCAGCGGTCTTTCCACTTTGCCCTCGCTGTAATCGATGACGAAAAGAGATCTGTCATGACGACCATCGCTTCCCCATCTACCGACTACCGACGCGCCCGTTCGGTAGGTTCGGCGGCCCTTCTTACAGCAGCCGTGGCGTCAACTCTGCTCACGATCCTCCTCACCACGCTGCCGGGCGTCACCTATCTCGCGGAGACCGCCTTCCACGGCTCCTTCGACGCCGTGGCGCTCGCCCAGATCTGCGCCCTG
>NZ_JBEOXI010000439.1:0-4055 GCF_040296465.1 Streptomyces sp. NPDC002130 | reverse complement strand
TCCGCTTTGGCGGCGAGCGCGGCGACGGTGTCCGCGAGATCGGCGCGCTGTTCTTCCACGCTCCGCTCCGGGTCAGTCGACGCGGTCGCCCCAGGTGGAATGCTCTCGGACGGGTTGTCATGACTGTCGGTCATCGGATGCCCTTCTTGATGGTGGAGATGTCTTCGCTGACGCTGGCCGCGGTGTCCTGCGGAACTGGTGGTAGTGCCTTCTTGGATCGGGTTGCGCCCACCGCGGCCACCGCTCCGCCGATCATCAGAACAGTAACGCCGACGATCAGCGCTGCGAGCCAGGGGGCAACGACGGTGGCGAGTCCGAGTACTGCTGCGGCGATCAGAGTTGCGAGTCCGAACAACGCCAAGACGGCTCCCGCTCCGGAGATGCCGATCCCGATCCCGAGTCGGGTGCCTTTGTTTTTGACTTCGTCCAGTCCGGCGGCGATTTCAGTGCGCACCAGTGTCGACACTTGCTCGGTGAGTCGCTCGACGAGTTGAACGGTCGACAAGTCCGCCGCTTGGGGGGAGTTCGGCGTAGGGGTGCGCTCAGCGTGGTCGCGTGTGGGATCACTCATCGGTGTTCCTCCCGGTTTCGGTGGGTACGGGTCGGCAGAACTAGCAGCCCTGGACTTTTCGCTACCGTGGTCGGAGATGTGCGCCTGACGCAACTCTCGCCCACGTTCGACCTCGTCGGCGTCTTTCTGGGCGTTCTTGTCCGAGACGCGAGTGTCTCTGGGCGGGAGTTGGAGTTGTTCTTCGGCGGCGATCCCGGCTTGAAGTTGTCGTCCGCGTTCGAGTTCGGAATCGAGTTCTGCGCCGAACAGCAGTGCAAGGTTGGTGATCCACAACCACAGCAGGAACACGATCGCGCCGGCGAGGGAGCCGTAGGTCTTGTTGTAGCTGCTGAAGTTGGCGACGTAAAACCCGAAACCGACCGATGCGAGGATCCACACCACAATGGCCAGGGCGGCGCCGCCGCTGATCCACCGAAACTTCGGTTGCTGGATGTTCGGAGTGGCGTAATACAGAATCGCAACGGCGAGAACGACGAACACCAGCACCACCGGCCAGCGAGCGATATTCCAGACAGTCAAGGCGGTGTCTCCCGCCCCGATCACATCGCCGATCGCTCGTGCAACGGGCCCACTGATCGCCAACATCGCTGCAGCGCAACCGATCAACGTCAACGCGACGATAGTCACCAGCAGCATCACCGGCCGAAGTTTCCACACTGGACGGCCTTCGTCGACCTCGTACATGCGGTTCATCGCACGCCCGAACGCTCCGACATACCCGGAAGCGGACCATAGCGCGCCCGCGATACCGGCGATGAGGGCGAACCCAGCCGCCGGGGCTTGCACGAGCTGCTGAATCGGTCCCCTCAGGGTATCCACTGCCGAGGATGGACCGAGGGCGCCGACAATTTGCAAAACCGCATCCACGGTCGACTGACCTTGGCCGAATACTCCGAGAAGGGAAACCACTGCCAGGATCGCCGGAAACAGCGACAGCACAGCGTAATACGTCAACGCAGCCGCGAGGTCAGTGCACTGATCACGCGAGAACTGGCGAGCGGTCGAGCGCAGTACGTAGAGCCACGACGATTTCGTCAGCTCGGTCGGCGACTGCGGTTTGCGAGGGTCGTCCGGGTCCGCCTCGACCGGAGCGGTGTCAGCGCCGGTCATCTCTGATCAGTTCCTCTCGCTCGAACTTGTACGTAGTAGTTGCGCAAAACCTGTTCGTCATCAGGAGTTAGAGCATCGACATGTCCCCGCTCCGGTGCACCGCTGACCTGGGCGCCGGTGAACGGCACTCGCAGGCTTTGCCCGTCACGATAAGCACCAGTCAGGGGAACCAAGGCATACCCAGCGTCATCGAAGTCCACAGTCACCCAATGCGGTGACGCTGTGATCGGATCGAGAAGCAACGACCCGATCACACCGATAACATCGCCGTCAACTCCGATTACCTGCCCTCCGCGCAGCAGTCGAGCGTCCTCCACCGTAATCGTCGAACTGTCACTGTTTTGCATCATCAATCGTGTCTGTTCGGGAAACAGTGCGGGTTCACTTGCGGACACGACGGGCCAGAGTGGAACCGAGCCCGGTGAGAATTTGTGCGGGGCGTTGCTGCTCGCCCTGCTGCGCTCCCAGAACGACGATGGCCCCGGTCAGAGCCGGCAGAGCCCACTGCACATACTGCAGTTGCCGCTGAGCGGCGGTGACCTCGTCGGGGGTCGAGGGCGCCGGTTCGGTAGCACCCTCGACGTATTCGCCGTCTGCTGTGGCGATCTTGGCTCCGAGGACACCGCTGTATGCGGTCGCCGCAAGGGCAGCGCCCGTGACAACGATCTTGGTGATCGTGTTCGCTTTGACCCCGCCCTGGTGTTGCGCTCGGTCCCTGTTCGCATACAGCAGTGCCCCGCCGCCGACGAGGTGAGCACCGATAGCGGCCGCGTTGACCGGAGCCCATTTCGCCCATCCCAACGAGGCGACCCGTGCGCGGTCCTGGGGGTCACGAACCGCATCGGCGGCGCCGTTAAGACCGACTGCCCCCATCAGCGAGCCGCCGAACCATGCTGCTGCTCCGAGGTCGTGCAGACTGCGAATGACGGTATTACGTGATGGCATAAGTTCCTCCTGGACTGGGATGGACGGTGGCGTCGGGGGATGTCGCCGACTTCGAAGCCGCTCGATGTCGCGAGGTGAGTTGCGGCAGCGAACTGTGGTCTCTCACGTAGTGAGCGTGCCTAGAACGAAGCGGAAAGCTACCGCGGTGCCGAGCGTAATTGCCAAGCCTGCGGCGACGTTGGTAAGCAGCCACCCCACCGTGAGGCCCAGGACAACAGCTGCCATGACCACCAACGCGACATCGATGAAAGGCCCACGCGGGATGCCTCGAAGCATCGAAGCGATACGCCGCCCGACATCCGCTGCACCCCAGCTCGCGCAGGTGAAGCTGATCTCGCTGTGCCGAGTTGGTGAGACGGCGATCGTCATTATCGGGCTCCCGACTCTGTGAGTGCTTTCTTCGTACCTACGTCAACAACACTCTAAAATCTATACCATCGGATACAGATTATGAACAGCTGCCGAGCTGTCCACCGATTGAAAGGGGCTGCGTCATTGGTTGTTGCGTAGTTTCCTGATCTGCGGAGATTTCGTTCTCCGTCAACGGCCGAGGGCTCCCTTCTTTCTCATCCGTGTTGAGCACATAACCGCTGAGTACACGTTCGGGCTTCCATCTATGCGGGCCCAGAGGTGTGGAGGTCTTCTGAAGATCGCGGGCATTGAAGCAGAGTGGAAGGGGCAGAAGCTGGCAGAACCCGCCTTTGGTGTCTAAGGATTGGACGTCTATGCGCGCCGATATGGAGGGGCAAGTTGTGGAGTGGTTCGTATCGATATGGGATGAGGGATCCGGTTTTCTTCGCTATCGCGGCGGCTCCGGGTCCGATCGTGGGTGGGTGATCGAGCAGGTGGTTGCGGCGGGTTGCGCCGTCGCGTTCGGTGGTGATGGTTCGATGACCGGCCTTGTGGGAAACGCGGTTATTGCCGGCATGCCGATGGATTCGATCGCCTTCGGCGACTCGGCAATCAGCGATGATGATCTCGTCCGGTTGATCAGCGCCCGTTTCGATCGCGCGTGGGGCTGTATATCGCCTACCTGAGTTCCCCGTGCTCCCGACGTCTCTACCGGACTTTATTCCGCGAATGAAGAAAATATGTATCGTGGAGGTCAGATTAAATTTTTGTGCGTATGCAGTTAGGGCGAGGCCAAGGACGAACTGGTAGCGCTGGGCATTCTCGCGGCAGCAGCGCGACGCCACGGCGCATTGTTGGCCGTCAACGATCGCGCGGATCTCGCGATGGCTTCCGGTGCCGACATCCTCCACCTCGGCCAGAACGACATTCCGGTCCCCTACGCGCGAACCGTTGTCGGTGAAGACGTCGTCATCGGCCGTTCGACGAGCAGTCGCGCGCAGGCCAGTCTGGCCGCCATCGAAGAGGGCGTCGACGGGCTCGGCCCGCGCTGCGGGGTGGGTGTAGCGGGCGAGTCCGT
>NZ_JBEOXI010000438.1:0-4056 GCF_040296465.1 Streptomyces sp. NPDC002130 | reverse complement strand
GTGCGGTTGGCGGCGCGGGTGGGGGGTGTGGGGGGCTGGCTCGCCCCCCCGCCGCTCCGGGTGGGCGATACTGGGTTCGAACCAGTGACCTCTTCGGTGTGAACGAAGCGCTCTCCCACTGAGCTAATCGCCCGGGCGCAGGAAGAACATTACCCCATGTCAGCGGGTGCCTGTGACGCTCACTGGTCCTTGATCTTCCACGGCATGACGATGCCGAACTTCCACAGGTAGACACCCACCAGGACGCCCACGATCACCAGCCCGATCGACGTCAGGATGATGTTGCGGCGCCGCACCTTGGGGTCGAGGGCCCGCTGGGCCGCCTCGGTGACCTTCCGCTTGGTCCAGCGGAGCACCAGCTGGGCCCAGACGAACTCCGTCGCCCAGATCGCCATGCCGCCGAAGATCACGACCCAGCCCGGTCCCGGGAGGGGCAGCATGATGATGCCCGCCACCACGACCGCGAGCCCGATGATGAAAACGCCGACCTGCCAGCTCACGTGCAGCGCCCGGCGCGCCTTGATGAATTCCGGCGCCCTCGAGCCCAGCCCGCGGTCCTGCTCGCCGTGCACCTCGCCCGGCCCCGTCCCGTCCGATGCCGCGGCCACCTCGCCCGGCTCGTTACTCCCCGTATTCATACGGCCGAACACTACCCGAGCGAAACCAGTCACCGGAATGGACGCACGACGCGAACGATCTCTCGGCCGGAAGAGTTACGTAAACGCACGCAAAACACTCAGAGGGGTTTACAACGGCACCGTAGGTGGCATGTCGATTTCGCCGACGTGCGAATCCCCGAGCGCACACTGAGCGAAAGGCCCTGGCGCTTATGAACACCACGGTCAGCTGCGAGCTGCACCTGCGCCTCGTTGTGTCGAGCGAGTCCTCCCTGCCTGTCCCCGCAGGCCTGCGGTACGACACGGCCGACCCCTACGCCGTGCACGCCACCTTCCACACCGGAGCCGAGGAAACCGTCGAGTGGGTGTTCGCCCGCGACCTCCTCGCCGAGGGACTTCACCGCCCTACGGGCACCGGCGACGTCCGCGTCTGGCCGTCGCGCAGTCACGGCCAGGGCGTCGTGTGCATCGCCCTGAGCTCGCCGGAGGGCGAGGCCCTGCTGGAGGCCCCGGCACGGGCCCTGGAGTCCTTCCTGAAGCGGACCGACGCCGCCGTGCCGCCCGGCACGGAACACCGGCACTTCGACCTCGACCAGGAGCTCTCGCACATCCTGGCGGAAAGCTAGGGCGAGACCCCCACAAAGCCGCCCGGCGCCGTCGACTCGGGGAGACGGCTCGGGCCCGGACAACCGCATACGGGATGACACCGGCGCCGATACCGCGGATCTCGCGGTACGGCGCCGGTGCGCGCGTGCGCCCTCCCCCGCTCGCCGGCGCCCGCCGCCGGCCGCTCGGGAACCCCCGCGGGCCCTGAGGCGTTGTATTCGAAGCCATGTGCGGGCATGTGGAGGGTCCGGCGGTGGCGGAGCCGTTACCATCGGCCAGCATCGGCGGGCGCCCGCCCGACCCTCAGGCCAGGGAGCGAATCGTGCTGATCACCCACGACACCCGGTGCGCCCTCGACACCGTGGTCGATCTGGTGAACACCGCACCGGAGGACGACACGGCGGCGGACGGGCTGCCGGACGTGGCGACCCTCACGGACTTCGTGCGGAACCACGAGATCAGCGATGTCGGAGTGCTCTCGGAATTCGACCTCTCCGCCGTGCGCAAGATCCGCGCACGCTTCGCCGCCGTCTTCGCCGCCCCCGACGCCCGGACCGCCGCGGGGCAGATCAACGACCTGGTCGCGGCCGCCGGCACCACCCCCCGGCTCACGGACCACGACGGCTACGACTGGCATGTGCACTACTTCGCCCCCGGTGCCTCCGTCGCCGATCACCTGGCCGCCGACTGCGGGATGGCGCTGGCGTTCTTCGTGGTCGCCGGGGAGCAGGAGCGGCTGCGGCGCTGTGAGGCGCCCGACTGCCGGCGCGCCTTCGTCGACCTGTCCCGCAACCGTTCGCGGCGCTACTGCGACAGCCGCACCTGCGGGAACCGTCTGCACGTGGCCGCGTATCGCGCACGCCGCAAGGAAGCCGCGGGCTGACAGCCGTCGCGGTGGCTGCGGAGGTCGTCGATGCCCACGCGGCCCCGGCGGGTGGCGCCGGGGTACCGCGGGTCAGGCTCACAGCAACAGCAGATCGTGCAACGACGCCATGAGCAGCAGGCTCCCGATCACCGCCAGGAAGATCATCAGCGGTGGCTGGGAGAGGGCGAAGAGGCAACCACGCGGCTCGTCCTGCCGGGGACGTGGCTCGTCCGGTGGGAGAAAGGGCTCGTCCCGCGGAGGACATGGCTCGTCCTGCGGCGGTGCGGGGTCGCTCTGTTTCGTCGTGTCCAGCATCTCGCGGCGATGATGACGCAGTCGCCGGGCCGAACGCGATCAGTACCCCCGTTCCGTGCGGGAGTGCGCCGATTCCGCGAGGTCCCGTTCGGGTTGTGATCACTTCCGCGCGTCAGCGGACCCACTGTGACGATTCAGCCAGGGCGGCCGTCATATGCCGTGCTTCTTGAGGATGGCCTCGATATCGCTGAAGTCGTCCTCGCCGCGGGACGCCGACGCGGGCCGGGCCGCCGGGCGGGAGCCCTGGCCCAGGGAGGGCGCCGAGGCGGGTGCCACCGCGTCGGGCCGCTCGGCCGCCCGGGCCGCGGCCCTGCGCTCCTTGCGGGTGCCACCGCGGCGGCGCTCCACCGCTCGTGTGGTCATGAAGAGCACCCACGCGATACCGAGCACCCCGAATCCGGCCCAGGCCGTCGGGCTGAACGCGGTGTCGGCCAGCCACTCGACGACCCCCGTCATCACCAGACCGATCGGGACGAGGGAATAGGCGGCGACACGGACCGCCGCGAGGTAGCGCTTGCGGTACGCCGTGACGACCGCGATGCCCAGGCCTGCCGCGGACACGGCGGAACAGACGGTCTCGGCAATCATCCGGTCCTCCAGGCGTGGCGCGGTCGGGTCGGAACACTTCGTCCCTTCCATCCTGCACCCGCCGCACCCCGGCTTGCCATGCTCCGGGCCCGACATCAGGGACATCTCCGGGTCTCCTCCTCCGCGGGTGCCGATGCGGGCTGCGCTCCCGGTCGCACCTGCTGGAAGACTGTCGGCATGAGCGACTCCTCCTCCGACCGTTCCGCCGCCCCCGTCCTCGAGGTCTGGTGCGACCTCCAGTGCCCGGACTGCCGTACCGCGCTGGACGATCTCCGTGCCCTGCGCGCCCGCTACGGCGACCGTCTGGAGCTGCGGCTGCGGCACTTCCCGCTGGAGAAGAACAAGCACGCCTTCGCCGCCGCCCAGGCAGCGGCGGAGGCATGGGAGCAGGGCCGGGGATGGCCGTACGTGGAGGCCCTGCTGGGGCGGGTCGAGGAGCTGGCCCGTAAGGGGGAACCCTTCCTGGTCGAGGTGGCCCGCGAACTGGACCTGGACGCCGAGGAGTTCGACACCGCGCTGGTCGACGGCCGGCACATCCTGATCGTGGACGCCGACCAGGCCGAGGGCAAGGCGATCGGCGTGACCGGCACCCCGACGTACGTCATCGGCGGTGAGCGGCTCGACGGCGGCAAGAGCCAGGAGGGGCTGCGCGAGCGGATCGAGGAGATCGCGGACCGGCTGCTGGCCGGTCAGGGACACTGACTCCCCCACCGCGCTCTCGGCTCCTGAGCCGCTAGAGCAGCGGTTTGTACATGGCGTACTGCTCGGTCTCGTAGCCGAGCGACGCGTAGAGCCGCTCGGCCGGGGTGTTGCCGGCGAAGACGTTGAGACCGAGGGTCCGCCTGCCCTCCGCGATCGTCTGGGCCTCGGCGAGCAGCATGAGGGTGCGGCCGTGGCCCTTTCCGCGGTGGGCGGCGTCGGTCTCGACGTCGAAGACGAACGCGTTGTCCGCGCGCACCGCCAGCCACAGTGTGCCCACCGGTGTCCCCAGGTGCTCGACGACGCTGATCAGCATGCCGGGAGTGGCGAGGCCGTCGGGCAGCAGAGTGGCGTGGTCGCGCTCCG
>NZ_JBEOXI010000437.1:0-4096 GCF_040296465.1 Streptomyces sp. NPDC002130 | reverse complement strand
CCCGCCCCCCGCCCGGCGGCAGCACCCCCCCCCCCGGCCCCAACTCTTCTCCCCCCTCGGCGGGCGCTCCCCCCCCGCGGCCGGGGCGGGCCCCGCCCGCCCCGCCGGGGGGGCGGCGGGCCCACGCGTCTGTCAGACTCCGAGCGCGGTCGCCACGCTGTCGACGGTGACCGTGCCCCGGTCGCCGTCGACCGTGATCACCATGCCGTCCCGCAGCCGTCGCGTCCCGCCCTCGACGGAGATCACGGCCGGGATGCCCAGCTCACGGCAGACCACCACGGCGTGGCTGTTGAGCGCGCCCACGTCCACGACGGCAGCGCCCGCGACCAGGAACAGCGGAGTCCAGGCCGCGTCCGTGATCGGCGCGACCAGCACCTCGCCGGGCTCCAGTGCCTCGCACGAGGCCGGGTCGGTGACCACCCGCACCGTGCCGGTGTACGTGCCGTGGCTGCCGCCCACACCACCGAGCACATCGCCCTCGACGGCCGCCTCGGTCCGTTCCTCGGCGCGGCGCGGCCAGGTGTCGATCTCGGTCTGCGCGTCGTCGGCGACGAAGAACGGCGGTTCCAGTTCGTGCAGGTCCGCGTACTCCTCAAGGCGTCGCGCGATCACGGGGCCGAAGGACTCCGGGGCGGCGACATAGCCGTCGAGTTCGGTGTCCAGCAGCATCATCACGTCCTCGGGCCGGGCGAAGCGCCCCGCCTCGACGCCGCGTCGGCCGAGTTCCCGTACGGCCATGCGGATCTCGTTGACGACGGTGACGCAGTTCGCCTTGGTGCGCTCGCGGGCCGGGATCCACACCCGGGAGGCGTGCATACCGGCGTCGAACACCGGCTGCGCCTCCTCGGGCAGCGCGGCCCGGATCTCCCGCGCCGTCCGCTCGCGCCCCTCGGTCAGCCGTGTGCGGCGGGCGGCCGGGGAGTCGTCGTCGGGACTGCGCCGGATCCGGTCGACGAGGGCCAGCGCCTGCACGGGCGCCGCCTCCCAGGACAGCGCGTGGATGTCCCACTCGTTGGGGCCGCGGTCCCCGGACTCCGCGAGGAACTCCTCGAAGGAGTCACGGAACGCCTTCAGGTCGCCGGTCGCGGCGTCGAGCGCCTGCTCCACCCCGGCCGGACCTTGGTCGAACAGCGCGCTCAGCTCGGCCGAGGCCGCGACCTGGCGGGACAGTGTCCACAGTCCGGTCGAGGGGGAGGCGGAGTCGACGTCGCCGAGACCGCCGATGAGGTCGAGCATGGCGCCGGGGCGGTCCACGCTCGCGCACAGCGGGCCGAGGATCGCCGGTCCGACGGACGCGGGCAGCGACGATTCGACGTGCCGCTGGAAGGTGATCTCCACCTCGTCCAGCAACGACCGCGCGTGCGCGACCAGTTCGGCGTCGGACAGCCGCGTCAGGTCGGGACGCGAGCGGCGCAGGGCGCGCAGCCGTTCCCGGTCGGCGTCGGCCTCCGGGAAGCCGGCCTGGCCGAGCATCCGCTGGAGCGTCGCGCCCGCCTTGGCGGTCAGCTCCTCGTCCTGGTCGTCCGGGTGCGCCACGTACGCCGGCGTGTCGGACCGCTGTCCGACGAAGGCCGCGTCGATCTGGTCCGCGGTCTGGCCCATGCGGATGCCGAACAGCCGCATGTGGGACAGGTTGAGGTAGAAGTGGCCGCCGAACATGCCGACGAACGGCGGCCGGTCGCCGGCCACCTCCTCGTCGCGGTAGATGCCGAACCCGACGAAGCCCTTGCGCCAGCCCTGGAGGCCCCGCCCCCAGACCAGGGTCCAGCCCAGCGGGCTGGCGGGTTCCGGCAGGGTCTCGCCCGCGTTGGCCCGGGTGTAGTGCGGCAGCCGCTCACTGCGCTGCCAGTCCGTGATCCAGCTCTTCATGACCGAGGTCTCCCGCTGTCCGTACCGGTGCCCGCCCCTGCCCGCCCCGCGCCTACCACTGCGCCGTTCCGCCGTCGACGCTGATCAGCGTGCCGGTGATGCCCGCCCCGGCCTCGCTCGCGAGCAGCGAGGCGACTGCCGCGACCTGTTCGACGGTGGTGATCTTCTTGGTGGCGGCGTGCTCGGCGAACCGGCCCAGCCACTCCTCGTACGAGATGCCCTCGGCCTCCGCCGCGGCGGGACCCGCGGCCCGCATCAGGTCGGTGGGCACGTACCTCCGGCGAGCGGGCCGTCGCCCGCCACGGCTGGGCGCATGCCCTCGTCACGGTGCTCGCCGGGCTGCTCGCCATGGCGGTGGTGGCCGCTCTGGGCCTGTGGGCGGCCGGGGCCGGTGACCTTCCGGACGGGTCCTTCGGCCCTGTCGTCGCGGCCACCATGGTCACCGCGGTCGGCGGCACGGTGAAGCTCACCGGAAGCGCCGGCGACCTCGCCTCGACGCAGGCGGGCCTGACGGTGGTTCCGCTGTCCGTCACGCTCACCGGGGCGCTGGTGCTCGCCTGGGGCTTCCTGCGGCCGCTGCGGCATCGCGCGGTCGCCGGTGCGGCGGAACTGGCCGGATGGGCCGGCCGGGTCGCGGCCCTGTGGCTGATCGCGCTGATCGGCCTGACTTTCGCGGCCCGCCACACCTTCGACATCCCCCTCGGGGACGACACGCTCGGTGAACTCGGCGACCTGTTCGGCGCATCGCCGGAGGTCGGCTTCACCACCGACGTCCCGCTGTCCGTGTTCGTCGGCGTGGTGTGGCTGGCCGGCATGCTGGTGCTGGCGCTGCTGGTGTCACGCGGGGCGCCGTTGCCCGCGGGACTTCTGCGCTTTCAGGCGTCCGTGCGGCCGGCCGCGTACGCCATGGTCGCGTTGCTGCTGGCCTGCGTCGTCATCGGCGTGGTCGTCGCCCTGGTCGTCGCGGCGACCAAGGGGCACGCGCGGGAGACGTTCGCGGTGATCCTGCTGGGCATCCCCAACCTGGTGTGGCTCGCCCTGACGATCGGGCTCGGCGCCACGTGGAACGGCAGGGTGGAGGGACCGTTCGGGCTGCCCATGCCGCATGTGCTCGACGAGGTGCTGCGCACCCCGGAAATCTCCGAGCTGAACCTGCGGACCCTCGCCGAGCACGACGGCCGGGTGTGGTGGCTGCTGGTCGTCGACGTCGTGCTGCTGCTGGCCGCCGGGTTCCTGATGGCGGCCCGGTCACCGGCCTGGGTACGGGCCTGGCAGCACGCGGTGCACATGGCACTCGCCCTGATGCTCACGGTGTTCACGATCTGCCTCGTGGGGCGGATCTCCGCGCACTTCGGCCTGTCCGTGCTGGGCATCGGTGATCTGGGCGGCGGTCTGGGGGGCGAGCTGTTCCTGAGGCCCAAGCTGTGGGGGGCCGTGGGCCTGGCCGTCCCGTGGGGGCTGGTGGCCGGCTTCGCCGGGGCCCTGCTGGCGCGTCGCGTACGGCGGCGGGGCGAGGTGCGCACCGCCGGTGAGAGCTGACGCCGCACCCTACATCCGCTGCACGAAGACCGGTTCGGCCCAGCGAGGCGGCTGCTTGGGCCGCTCCTCCCCCGCGCCCGGCAGCTGCCGGTCCACGCGCGTGGGCGTCCTGGGGGCGTCGGTCTCGCCGCCGGTCGTCGCGGCGCGCAGTGCGGTCACGAAGGCGAGGCAGGACGGGTACCGGTCGTCGGGGCTCTTGGCGAGGGCCTGGGCGAAGACGGGGTCCACCCGTGGGTCGAGGTCGGGCCGGTCCTCGGTCAGCGGGGGCGGTTCGTCGTACTGGTGGGCCCAGAGCAGGGCCATGTCGTCGTCGCGGAGGAAGGGCGGATGGCCGGCCAGGGTCTCGAAGACGACGCAGGCGAAGCCGTACACGTCACAGCGGGCGTCGACCGGCTTGCCGGAGATCTGCTCGGGGGCGACGTAGTCGAGCGTGCCGACGAACTGGCCGACCGTGGTGAAGCCGGTCAGCGACAGCGACTTCTTCGTCAGGCCGAAGTCGGTGAGGTAGACGTGCTCGGGGTGGTCGCTGTCGGTGCAAGCACTTTCCCGCACCTTCGGCGTCGCGTGGACATCCGAACTGCTCACCGTAACGGCCGTCGAACCTGCCGGTGGTCCGGTCAGCGTCCAGCCGAATTCGGCGGTCAACTGGGGTTCCGGTTCAGCGGGTGCGCTGACACCGAGTGCGCTT
>NZ_JBEOXI010000436.1:0-4097 GCF_040296465.1 Streptomyces sp. NPDC002130 | reverse complement strand
CCGCACGACTTCCACGGCGCGAAGTTCTACCGCGAACTCGCCGCCACCGACGTCTCGGTGACCTTCCTGGACGCCGTGTCCGCCCGCTTCCCCGAGGTCGCCGACGCGGCCGGCGCCCAGGCCAAGGAACTGCTCGCGGCCGACCGCTCGCCCACCTGGGAGGGCTGGGCCGCCGTCGAGCGCATCAGTGAGGAGTACGGCATCCACGACGTGAACCTCGTCAAGCCCGGCGTCGGCGAGACCACCCGGGTCATGCTGCGCCGCGTGCCCTGGAAGGTCCTGGCACGCGCCGGGGCGGGCAGCGACCTCGACCACGTGCGCCTGCTGGCCGAGCAACGCGGCGTGCCCGTGACGGAGGTCGACGGACTGCCCTACACCTGCGTCGGCCTGATCCACCCCCAATACACCCGGGGCGCGACCGGCGCCGACGGCAAGGCGGTGGCCCTCTGATGCCCGCACTCGTCGCCAGCGACCTCGACCGCACCCTGATCTACTCCGCAGCGGCCCTGGCCCTGACCATGCCGGACGCGCGGGCGCCCCGGCTGCTGTGTGTGGAGGTGCACGAGAGCAAGCCGCTGTCGTACATGACGGAGACGGCGGCCCGGCTGCTCACCGACCTGGGCGACGCGGCTGTGTTCGTGCCCACGACGACCCGGACGCGCAAGCAGTACCAGCGCATCAATCTGCCCGGCCCCGCGCCCACGTACGCGATCTGCGCGAACGGCGGCCATCTGCTGGTGGACGGCGTGACCGACCCCGACTGGCACGCGCAGGTCACCGCGCGGCTGGCCGACCAGTGCGCGCCCCTCGCCGAGGTGCAGGAGCACCTGCTGAGGGCCGCCGACCCCGTCTGGGTGCGCAAGCACCGCGTCGCCGACGACCTCTTCGCCTACCTCGTCGTCGAGCGCGAGTTGCTCGACGAGGACTGGGTGAAGGAACTCGCGGTGTGGGCGGAGAACCGCGGCTGGACCGTGTCCCTCCAGGGCCGCAAGATCTACGCCGTACCCAAGCCGCTCACCAAGAGCGCGGCGATGCGTGAGGTCGCCCGGCGGACGGGGGCCGATCTCACCCTCGCCGCGGGTGACTCCCTGCTCGATACCGACCTGCTCCTCGCGGCGGACCAGGGCTGGCGGCCCGGCCACGGGGAGCTGGCCGACACCGGCTTCACCGCTCCGTCGATCAGGGTGCTTCCCGACCGGGGTGTCCTCGCCGGGGAGCGGATCCTGCGGGAGTTTCTGGGGGCAGTGAGGGGCGCCTGAGGACTCGGGTGTCCTGGTCGTCGTGCGGGTGCGGCTTGCCTGTGGCTTGTCGCGCAGTTCCCCGCGCCCCTTGAGGGCGTGTCTCCTTGGGGCGTCGCAGGAGCCGTACCGCGATGAATACCGCCACCGCCACCGCCGCCACGGCCAGGACCACCTTGGAGTAGGCCGAGACGATGTCCGAGACCTGGTGCCAGTTCGCGCCGAGGAAGTAGCCCGCGAGGACGAACGCCGTGTTCCAGATCGCGCTGCCCAGGGTGGTCAGGCCCAGGAACACCGGCAGACGCATGCGCTCGACACCGGCCGGCACGGAGATCAGGCTGCGGAAGATCGGGATCATCCGGCCGAAGAACACGGCCTTGGTGCCGTGCTTCAGGAACCACGCCTCGGTCTTCTCGATGTCCGAGACCTTCACCAGCGGCAGCCGGGCCGCGATCGCCACCGTCCGGTCACGGCCGAGCAGCGCGCCGACTCCGTACAGCGCGAGCGCGCCGATCACCGAGCCGGCCGTCGTCCACAGCAGGACGGCGAGCAGGCTCATCCGGCCGCTGCTCGCGGCGAACCCGGCCAGCGGCAGGATCACCTCGCTGGGCAGCGGCGGGAACAGGTTCTCCAGGGCGATGGCGAGACCGGCACCCGGCGCGCCCAGCGCGTCCATCAGGTCGTTGACCCACTGCGGCCCGGCGTCCGCTGCGATGGCTGTCATGCCACCACGCTAGGAAACCGAAGCTGAAGGACTCCTGAGGAAATCCGGCAGCCGCGTCAGCCGCAGCAGCCGCCTCCGCAGCAGCCGCCCCCACCGCCGCCGCCCGCGCGGGGCGCCGGTGCCGGAGCGGAGGCGGAGCCGCCGACCGCGACCGTGGAGAGGAGCTTCACCGTGTCGTCATGGCCGGCGGGGCAGGCCGCGGGGTCGGCGGACTCGGCCATGGGACGGCTGAGTTCGAACGTGTCGCCGCAGGTCCGGCAGCGGTACTCGTAGCGAGGCATGGGGACAGGTTAATCCGCCCCGCCGGAAGTGACGTCCTTCGGGAATCTGTTTGATCACTGTTGCCGTACCGGTGTGGAGGACCTGTAAAGGCCGCTGATAACTTTCGAACGTCGCGAGGAGCCGTAAAAGCGGGGGAACGCAAGGGCTCGCTGCCGTCGAACACGGCAGCCGTGTCCTTCCGCGCGAGCACCATGGTGAGCGGGAGGGAGACAGCCGTGTCCAAGGCTGGGCGGGAATCGGACGAGACCATGCAGTTGAAGGTCCCCGGTTCCATGAACGCGGACGAGACCGTGCTGTTGCGCATCGTCGAGGTGGCCGCGACCGACAAGGAGGACACCTCCTCGGGTACGGCCGCGGACGGGAGCGGTCCCGGCCGGTCGCGCCGCCGGCGCAGGGCCCCCCGGCCCTCCCCCCTGTCCCGTCTCTCCGCCGTGGCCCCGGGACCGGCACGACTCGCCGCCCGCGTCGTGTCCGACGCCCGCCGCCTGCGGCCCCGTTACCCGCACGCCGACCGGACCGGCTGGCGTCGCTGGGCGCCCTCCTGGCGGCAGTGGCTCGGTGCCGTGCTGGCGTTCACCGGCCTGGGCATCGTCCTGCTGGGTTCCGCCTACGCCGCCACCGACATCCCGGAGAACCTCAACTCGTACGCCACCCAGCAGGACAACGTCTACTTCTGGTCCGACGGGACGCCCATGGCCCGCACCGGCTGGGTGCGGCGGCAGGCGATGCCGCTGAAGGAGATACCCGAGGACGTCCGCGGCGCGGTGCTGGCGGCGGAGAACGCGAGCTTCTACAGCGACCCCGGCATATCCGCCAGCGGCATCGGCCGCGCCCTGTGGCGCACCGTCGGCCAGGGCGACACCCAGGGCGGCTCCACCATCACCCAGCAGTACGTCAAGAACGTCTACCTCAACCAGGACCGGTCCGTCGGCCGCAAGTTCACCGAGGCGATGCTCGCCCTCAAGCTCGACAACGAGATGAGCAAGGACGACATCCTCCAGGGCTACCTCAACACGAGCTGGTTCGGCCGCGGCACCTACGGCATCCAGCGCGCCGCCCAGGCCTACTACGGCAAGGACGTCGGCGAACTCGACGCCGGCGAGGCCGCCTTCCTCGCCTCCCTCCTCAAGGGCGCCGGGCTCTACGATCCGTCCCTGAGCAAGGCCAACCACGCCCGGGCGGTGGAGCGCTGGTCCTGGATCCTCGACCGCATGGTCGACACCGGCGCGCTGTCGAAGTCCGAGCGCGCCCGGTACAAGGAGTTCCCCGAGCCGCTGAAGCGGACGCCCGGCTACGACACCGGCAAGCAGAGCGACTACCTGGTCGAACTGGCCGCCCAGTACGCCAAGAAGGCGGCGCACCTCTCGGACAGGGAGTTCGACCTGGGCGGCTACCAGATCTACACGACCTTCGACCGCAAGCAGGAGACCGCGCTCACCGACGCCGTGGACAAGGCCCGCAAGCAGGCGCGCAAGGACGACCCGTCCAAGGCGAAGGCCCTGCACTTCGGCGCCTCCTCGGTGGCCGCCGACGGGCGCATCCTCGCCCTCCACGGCGGCCCCGACCACCGTGAGCAGGGTTACAACGAGTCCAACGCGACCACCGTCCCCGCCGGTTCGGCCTTCCTGCCGTTCGTCTACGCCGCCGCCCTGGAGAACGGCGTGCACCGGACCCGTGACGGCGCCGCGACCGAGGTCACCCCGCAGACGCTGTACGACGGGGACGACGGCATCGCCGTGCGGACACCCGAGGGCCCCTACTGGGACCGTGGCGGCAAGCAGGTCACCTCCCGCAACGACGGCGGGAAGTCCTACGGGCGCATCAGTCTGAGCCGGGCGCTCGCCCTGTCGGTG
>NZ_JBEOXI010000435.1:0-4102 GCF_040296465.1 Streptomyces sp. NPDC002130 | reverse complement strand
GTCGATGCTGATGGTGGCCCGGGGAGCGGCCGCTGCCAGGAAGTCCTCCACCACCGCCGCTCCCGGTTCCCTGACCAGGGCCAGCGACCCGGTGTCACACCGGCGGCGACCCGGCTGGCCGGTCCGCTGGCGGTCCTGGAACGAGGAATGCGGGAACGGCGGCACCCGGCGGCGCTGCGTCACGAGGCCGCCTCCCTGCTGACGGGCCTGCTGGCCGCCCGGCCGGAGAGGATCCCCGCTCGAACGGCCGGGCGGCTCGCCCTGCTGGCCGAACGCCTGGCCACGCGGGACGTCCTCTTCCGGCACCCGGCCCGGGTGGTCGCCTCCCGGCTGCGCACCGCCGGCCCGCCGGGACGGTCGCCGTCCCTGTCCCTCCGCATGGACGCCGAGCTGCCCGCGGCGGCGAACCGGGAGACCGACCGTACGTACCAGCAGTCCGCGCACGATGAACTGTTCGGGGTGAGGGCGGAACAGACACCCGGCGGCCGGCTGTGGGTGACGCTGACCCTCCCGAGCCCCTCCGCTGCCGGGGAAGCGTGGACCACCGCTCCTGACGGCCTCGTAGCTCCCCTCGTCCTGCACATCGGGGAGTCGGAGCAGCGCCGGTTCTGGATCGCCCTGCGCAGCAGGGAGGAGGGTCTGCTGGGCGCCCTTGACCTGTTCGCGCCATCCGAGCGATTCGAGCTGGTCGCGGACGAACCGGCCGTGCCCTTCGCGGCGCTGCGCTCCGTTCCCGCCGCCGACCTGGTGCCTTCGCTGCACGCCTCCTCGAACGTCACGCTGCGTCTGTGGGAGGCGGCGGCGACGGCCCTCCCGCGCGACCATGCCGTACCCGGGGCCCTTCGGCTCTACCGGGAGGAGATCACCCGCCGGTGACTCGGGTGACCGACGACGAGGAGGGGCACAGTGGCAGAGAGCGGGCAGGCCGATCCGCAGGCCCGGCGGGCGGCGATCGCGGACGAGCTGCGCAGGCTCGAGGAGAGCGCGATGTACAGCGCTCAGATGCAGTTCGAGACCGCGAAGCACTGGCGGGGCGTGCACCTGATGATGGGCATCCCCACCAGCCTGCTGGCCGCCGTCGCGGGCACCACGGCCCTGGTGGAGTCGACCGGGCGGATCGCCGCGGGCATCCTCGCGCTGGCCTCCGCCGGGCTCAGCGCGATCATGACGACAGTGAACGCGCCGCAGCGCGTCTCGCACGCCACGATGTGCGCGAACGCCTATCTGGAGGTGCAGACGGCCGCCCGGCAGACCCGGGCCGTGGACCTGCCCGTGCTGCCGGTCGACGAAGCCAGGGTCGTGCTGGCGGAGCTGACCGCCCGCCGGGACGAACAGAACCGGGCCGCGGATCCCCCGGGCCGAAGCGCCTACCGGCGTGCCCAGGCCAATGTCGAGCGCGGTGGCCAGACGTACGCGGTGGACCGTGGACACACGGTGACGGGCCGGGAGGCGGCGGAACCCTCCACGACGACGCCCTGAGCGCGTGTCCCGAGGGCGTGGACGCCCCTCAGTGTCGGCGCAGTGCCCCCGAGCGACGGAGCCGCCGTACGGCTGAGCGCAGTTCCGTGGCGCGGGTGGGGGAACCGTCTGCGGGGACCGCCGCGAGGATGGGTTCCTCGGGCGTGACCGCGTCGGTCGCCCAGAGGGCGAGTTCACCGTCCCGGGGGCCGTACGCCGTGTACGCCAGGCCGTCCTCGGCGTCCGGCGCCCGGTCCCCGAAGACGCGCACCGGGTGGGTCGCGTCCCAGCGCTCCCAGCCGGGGTCGCCGTCCGTGGCGAAGCGGACCCACGCCCCGTGCATCGCCTCGGCCAGTTCCTGCGGGGCGCCCTCCCCGGCGAGTTTCCGCGACTCGGGGACGTCCCCGGTGTCGAAGACGAAGCCCAGCTCCAGCGCGTGGCAGGCGCCGAGGCCGGGCAGATTCGAGGGCCAGGCGAACTCGTAGACGTACGACGGTTCCGTGCGGGCGTCGGCCAGGTGGTGCAGGGGGATGCGGAGCAGGTGGTCGGTGACGAGCTGGCCGACGGTCTCCGCCGTACCGGCCTCGGGGTGCAGCGTGCGGTAGCCGCGCGGGACCTCGCTGCCGCAGTGGCAGCGGGCCATGGCGCCCGCGAGGGCGACGGCCCCGAGGCGGTCGACGCGCTCCAGGAGTCCGCCCGGCACCAGCCACAGTCTGTGTTCGTCGCGGGTCCAGCCCAGCAGCAGCTCGACGCCGGGGGCCGCGCCGCCGTCGGTGAGGGCCTGCAGGGGGTCGCGCGGGACGACGTCGCCGTCGATGACGAGGCCGAAGGCGGGCCCGCCGACCACCGGGCTGCTCAGTCTGCCCACCTCGGCCTGGGTGCGCAGCAGCAGGTCGCGGTCGACGGCGGCGAAGGCCTCGGCGGTGGCGGGGATCTTCAGCCGGGAGGCCATCCGGCGGACCATCCGCCGGACCTTGGCCCGCTCGGACGCCTCGGGCGGCCCGCTCTGCAGGACGGCCCGCCGGACCAGTCCCTGGGTCTGCGGGGCGGCGATGAGGGCGCCGATGCTGATCGCTCCGGCGGACTGGCCGAAGAGGGTGATGCGGCCGGGGTCGCCGCCGAAGGCCTCGATGGCCTCGTGCACCCAGGTCAGGGCGGCGATCTGGTCGCGCAGGCCGGGGTTCGGGGGTGTGTCCGGGAACAGTCCGTAGCCCTCGACGCCGAGCCGGTAGTTGATGGATACGCAGACCACGCCGTCGCGGGCGAAGGCATGCCCGTCGTAGACGGGTACGGCAGAAGAGCCCCTGGTCAGGGCGCCGCCGTGCAGCCAGATGAGGACCGGGAGGCGGGCTTTCGGGTCGGGCTGCGGGGTCCAGACGTTGAGGTTGAGGCAGTCGTCGCCGGGCACGACCGGGTCGGACAGGTAGTGGGCGAAGGCGTCGGAGTACGGCGGTTTCGGCGCGGTGGGGCCGAAGGAACCGGCGTCGCGGACACCGTCCCAGGGGGGCAGCGGCACGGGCGGGCGGAAGCGGCGGGGGCCGAAGGGAGGGGCTGCGTACGGGATGCCGCGGAAGACCGCGACACCGCGCTCGTACCGGCCCCGAAGGGCTCCGAAGGGCGTACTCACCACGGGGTCCGCCTGCGGGTCCGCCTGGTCTGCCGTCATACGTCCACCAGCCTCCTCACCGCGCTCGTGCACCGTGAAGATCAGAGCACCTCATGGTGGCCCGGTATTCCGGTGCACGAGCGGGTGTGGGGACTGTTCGGGTTACTTGGCGTACATCAGGGTGCCGAAGCCGAGCTGGTCGAACCCGCCGCTGGTGGTGCCGTAGTCACCTCCCCCGCCCTCGGGGGCGACGGAGAAGCACATCTGGGCGATGTACTTGTCGTCGAGGAGCAGGCGCCGCCCGTAGTGGTAGTGGAGCATCGCCCAGACCGGGCGGACCTGGCCGGAGGCCGAGGCGATCACCGTCTGTGACTGCTGGGAGCAGGTCTGACCGGTGCCCCAGGTGTAGGTGGTGTACGGCACGTTCATGTTCAGGTTGTACTTGGCGACGTACTGGGCGGCCTTCATGAAGCGGCGGCCGTCGTACGAGTAGAGGTCGTCGCCCTGGTTCCAGGCCATCTCGCAGAGCGCGCCCATCTGCCCCATGCCCATGAGGGTGTGGCCCTGGTCGCGGCCGGACTCCTGCCACTGGCCGAGGTCGTAGCCCTCGACGTTTCCGTACAGGAACGGGACGGCGTGCTGGACGGAACCGTTTCCCGCGCCCGACTTGAAGTAGGTGACGGCCTGGTCGTACTTGGCGGCGTTGTCGGTGAGGATCCCGATGGCCATGACGGAGGCCATGTTGCACAGATCCCAGTTGGCCCAGTAGTTGGTGACGCAGGCGTCGTTGTGCCCGGTCAGGAACTGGTTGTTGAGCGGGTAGAAGACTCTGACCAGCATCTCCTGGGCGGCGGCGAGGTCGAAGGCCGGGTGGTCCCGCATGAGTTCGCAGGCGTTCGCGAACTGCCAGCCGTAGATGCCGGCGGCGAGGAACCGGTCGGCGTTGCCGGTGACCGTGGTCAGGGTGTGTGACCAGGCGTTGAGGATGGTGGCGGCGCACTGGGCGTTGGCCTCGGTGCCGGCGACCTTCCAGCGCAG
>NZ_JBEOXI010000434.1:0-4125 GCF_040296465.1 Streptomyces sp. NPDC002130 | reverse complement strand
TTGTTGGGTGACGGGTACGCCTGGAACTGACCGCGCAGAGCAGACGGGACGGCCCGTACCGCAGATGACACTGCGGTACGGGCCGTCCCGTTTTCGTTCCCCGAGGGTGGCATAGCGGGGCGCGCCCGCACGCGTCACAGGGAGTACGGGGGGCGGGCGCAGGGTCCGCCCCGGGGGAGAGCGAAGGTGACGATGGATGCCGAAGCGCAGGAGAGTTTCCGGGAGTTCGTGGCGAACCGGTCGTCCGCGCTGCTGAAGACCGCCGTCCTGCTGAGCGGCGGCGACCGGCACGCGGGCGAGGACCTGCTCCAGAACGCGCTGATCAAGGCGGCGGGCCGCTGGCATCGCATCGACGAACCCGAGGCCTATGTCCGGCAGGTCCTCTACCGGCAGCAGGTCAGCCGCTGGCGGCTGAAATGGCCGAGGCGGGAACTGACCGTCGCCGAACCTCCGGAGACCGGCACCGCCCCGGACGCCTCCGGCGCCGCCGAACTGCGCCTGCTGATGCGCGGCGCGCTCGCCCGGCTGACCGCGCGGCAGCGCACCGTGCTCGTGCTCCGCTACTTCGAGGACCTGCCCGAGAGCGAGGTGGCCCGAATGTTGGGCTGCTCCGTCGGCACCGTACGGTCCGCCACCCACCGCTCCCTCGCCCGGCTGCGTGCCCTCGCACCCGAGCTGGCCGCGCTCGGACCGGCCGCCGCCGAACAGCGGCCCGCCGGTGACTACTCGCCCGTGGAGGTGCGTCAGTGAACGTCGACGAACTCGTGCGTGACGCACTGCGCGACCAGGCCGACGGACAGCCGCCCGCGGCCCCCGGCTTCGCCGACCGGGTGCTCGGGGTCCGCCGGCGCCGTCGCAGCCGACGGCTCGCGACCGCGGCCGCCGCGGCCGTCGCGGTGGTGGCCGTCGCCGTGGCCGTACCGGTGCTGGACTCCGGCAGGCAGGACGTACGCCCCTCGGGCGGCGTGGAACGGGCCGGCATCACCGGCCACCCGGACCAGTCGCCGCCGCGTGATCTGATCGCGGCCGGGCGGGTCGCGCTCGCCGCGTACCACACGACCAGGATCGTCGAACAGTCCGCCGACCGAGCCGTCTCGGAGCGTACGTACTGGCTGCTGAACCCGGGCACGAAGAAGTACGCGAAGGACGACCGGTGGTCGTACGTCGCGGTCGCCCCCGGGCTGAGGACCGCCGCCGTTCTGGAGCGGAACCTGCCCGTGCCGCGGATCGGGCTGCTCGATCTGGCGAGCGGGCAGGTCAAGCGGTGGATCCCGGTGGACCGGCCGGTGGCGGGGGTGGAGTTCTCCGCCGACGGCAGGAAGCTCGTCGCGACGGCGTACAGCGAGAATCCCGACCGCCGGGTGAAGATCGACGGGTCGGAGGGCTGGGACGCCCCGTTCACGGAGTCGGACCGGACCGGGTTCCATGTCATCGACGTGGCCTCCGGGAGCAGTTCCTGGGCCGGGGTGAAGGTCGGCGGGGGCACGGACCACCCCGAGGAGTTCCTCAACTCGCGACAGGACTTCGCGTTCACACGCGACGGCCGTCTCGTCTGGTCCGGGATGCCCACCGAACCCGGCAAGAGGTTCTACGACTTCACCGGCCGAGAGGTCCCGGCGCCCCGGCTGGAGCGGTACCGGGACTGGTTCGTCGAGGCGGGGGTGTCGCCCGACGGGCAGCTCGTGGCCGGTACGTTCGCGGGGCGGAAGTGGAAGACGTCCTCCCTCGTCCTCGACGCCCGCACCGGCAAGCAGCGTGAGGTGCGCGGGCAGCAGTTGCTGGCCTGGGCGGACGGGAACTCGCTCGTCGCCTGGGACATCGGACCGGACGGGAACGAGTATCACCAGCGGCTGGTACTGGTGACCATCGGCGGCGAGAAGACCACCCCGCTCAGCGACTTCCGGTCGCCCGAGGACAACACCGAGGGGCGGTGGGAGCCGGTGTTCGCCGAGCGGTGATCACGTGCTGATCAGGTCGTCGTGGAGCGAGAGCAGTTCGCCGGCCGTCCTGCGGCCGGCCGGCTGAAGGGGGCTGCGGACCGGGCCTGCCGGGAGCGCCAGGGCGTTCAGGAGTGCCTTCGCCGTGACGGTGCCCGGCAGGCCCGCCGACATGATCGCCTCGATGAGGGGAGTGGCCTGCTGCTGGAGGCGGGCCGCCCGGGCCGTGTCGCCCGCGTCGAACGCGTCCAGGACCGCCCGCAGGTGGTTCGGGATCACGTTCGCGACCGTGCTGACGTAACCCGTGCCGCCCACGGCGTACAGCGCGAGGTTGTGTTCGTCGCAGCCCGCGTAGTACGCCAGGTCGGTCCGGGCCAGTACCTTCTGGGCGCCCAGGAAGTCGTGGGAGCAGTCCTTGACCGCGACGATCCTGGGGTGCTCGGCGAGGCGGAGGATCGTTTCCGGTTCGATGCGGGTGCCGGTGCGGACGGGGATGTCGTAGACCATGAGCGGGAGTGCGCAGGCCTCCGCGATCTCCCGGAAATGGGCCTCGATCGCGTCCTGCGGGGGTCTGCTGTAGTACGGCGACACCACCAGCAGACCGTCAGCGCCCGCCTTCTCGGCCTCCCGGGCCAGTTCGGTGCTGTGCCGGGTGTCGGGGGTGCCGATGCCGGTGATCACCTTCGCGCGCTCGCCGACCGCCTCGCGGACGGCCGTGACGAGGGCCGACTTCTCGTCGTCCGTGGTGGTGGGCGACTCGCCCGTGGTGCCGGAGAGGACCAGGCCGTCGCAGCCGTTCGCCACCAGGTGGGTGGCGAGGTGCTGGGCGCCGTCGAGGTCCAGGGCGCCGGACGGGGTGAAGGGGGTGATCATGGCGCAGAGGGTGCGGCCGAGGGGTGGTGCGGGGGGTGTGGGGGGCGCGATGGGTGCCGGATGTGCGGGAGGTGGTGTGGTCATGGGGGTAGTCTCGGCCGGGTCTTCGTGTAGCTCCACTTAATTTTGCTACCAGGTATGTGTAAGTAGTGCTTCAGGGTGGGGCGGGGTGGTGAGCTGGGGGGCGTTGGGTGGCCGTGGTGCGGCGGCGGGCTGGAGCCGGCGGGGTAGCGGCGGGGCCGTCCGGGTACCCGGGTGTTCCTGACGTCGAGAGGAGGCACCGTGACCGGAACCATTGATCATCGGGCCGTGCACGACGAGCGCCGCTCCGTGGGTGAACTCGTCGGGCAGGCCACGGAGCAGCTCTCCACGCTGATGCGGCAGGAGGTGGCCCTCGCCAAGGAGGAGCTCGCCGAGAAGGGGCGGCGTGCGGGGCGCGGCGGTGGGTTGCTCGGGGCGGCGGGCGCCGTCGCGTACGCCGGGCTGCTCGTGCTGTCCGGTGCGGGTGTCGCCGCGCTCTCGCTGGTGCTGCCCGTGTGGGCCGCCGCCCTGATCGTGACCGGGGTGTTGTTCGTGATCGCGGCCGTGCTGGCGGCGACCGGGCGGGCGCAGCTGCGGAAGGCCGCGCCGCCGACGCCCGAGCGGGCGCTCGGCAGTGTCAGGGCGGACGTGGAGGAGATCAAGGAGAGGGCGCATCGATGACGGACGCGACGAGTGGGGCGAAGGGCCCCGATGAGCTGCGGCGGCAGATCGAGCGGACCCGTACGGAACTCGGCAACACGGTGGAGGAGTTGGCCGGGAAGGCGGATGTGAAGGGGCGTGCGCGGGCGCGGGCCGCTGATCTGCGGGACAAGGCCGGGGCGATGACGGTGCAGTTGCGCAGCAGTGCCGCGCAGGCGGGGCACGCCGTGCACGATCGGGCGACGCATGCGGGGCCTCGTCCGGTGCGGACCGTTGTGCAGGCCGGGATGCGGCATCCGAAGCCGGTGCTGGTGGCCGGGGCTGCGGGGGCCGTGGTGGCTGTCGGGGTGTTGCGGTGGAGGCATGCGCACGGGCATCGCTGAGTTTTGCCCGCTTCGGTGGGGCGCGTGCTTTGTCTGACGGCGGAGGGCTGCGTGCTTTGTCTGGCGGCGGGTGAGGGCTGGGTGCTTTGTCGCTGCGTGCTTTGCCTGGTGGCGGGGGGGTGTGCGTTTTCGCCCTGCGCCGGGTGGCGGTCGGGGCCGCGCCGGGGGGTGTCCGTCCTCGGAACGGCGCGATGGGGTCTGACGCCGACTGACTGTTCGTTGACGCGCCAACCGCTGCGGGCGGACACCCC
>NZ_JBEOXI010000433.1:0-4127 GCF_040296465.1 Streptomyces sp. NPDC002130 | reverse complement strand
GGGGCGTCTGCCTGTCGGCTCACGACATGACGGAGCAGTTCTGGGCCCGCAAGCGCCTCCAGCTGATCGCCGAGCCGTTTCGAAGACGAGCACGCCCACCGAGACGATCCAGGCGAGCAGGATCGGGCCGAGGTCGCGGGCACGCGGAAAGTCCATGCCCAGGAAGTGTTTACCGGCCGAGGTGAACAGGTCGCGCTTGGCGACGAGCACGGACGCAAAGAAGATGATGAGCAGGATCTTCGCGAACTCGCCTGGCTGAATGCTGAATCCGGGCAGCTCCGCCGGTTGAGGTTGGCGTACGAGGATGTTTCGTCTTCGATGGTCCCGGATTTTCCGTCTGAGCGTGATGTGCAGGACATCGTTGACGAACTCAATGCGCTGGACGAGGGCGCGCGGTGGGATGCTGTCGTGGCAGTTCTCGATCGGGAGTTGGTGAACCGAGTTGCCACCCTGAACTGGGATCTGGTGGAGGAGCCGTGCCAGATCGATGATGACACGCTCTTTTGGGGAGAGGTGATCCAGCTTCCTCACGAGCATCGAGTTCATATCGAGGGCCCCTGGTATTCGAGGAATGCTCCGCGATACGCGATTGTCTACAGCGAACGCCGGGCGCGTTGGGAACTTCCGTACGAGTGGAACAGCGGGTTGGATTCTGATGAGATGCTGCCATCGGATTCGAGGAAGCCTTTGGGGGAGGGATGGCAGATGTCTGTTGACAGTCGCGGCGAAGAGGTGTGGACGCTGACGATCGGATCAGACCGCACATCGTAGAGCGAGAGCTTGAAGTTCGTGCTCAGTGCAAGCTTTTGTACTGCGCGAAACGTGCGCCGGCAGAACGAGAAGGGAATCACCGGTGGGCACCTATCATCACGTGGTCTTACGCTCGGCAGCTGGCGAATACGTCGCCAGGGTAAGGCCGAGCGCATTCGGATGCGACATCAAGGTCGGTAGGGGAGGTTCGTTTGATCAGAACAGACTCCCGGCCATCATGGCGTTCGCGGAGAAGTATTTCGATAGTCCCCTGACGGCGATCTGGGTAGACGACCTGTCCTGTGACGGTTGGGAATACGACTCGTCACTGGTAGCTCCGTGGGACGGCCCGGTGTCCCTTGATGACGAACCTGAACTTCCTCACCTGGTACCGGCCAGCTCGCCAGGCCAAGCAGTCGCCGCTTGTCCGAACATCATTGTCGAGGGGATGTAACTACACGTGCTGACCGGGGATCCGAGCGAGGAAACATCGTTGTCATTGAATGAAATCCGAAGGGCCATAACGCAATCGTCAGTTCTGACGGCGAGACAAAAGCTCTCGTACCTGGGTGCGTGGTCGGTTCATGCTCGTGAGGCATCCCGTAATGCAGCCAGAGTCGAGGACTACTGGCACGCGACTGATGTTGCTGTCCGCGTCTCGGCGTTGCGCGCTTGCGTGAATTCCGTCGATCCGGAGTTGATTTCGGACTTGTTGGCGACGTTGACCCCATGCGCAGAATCTCCCGACCCCACCCCCTTCGAGGAGGCACTCAGATTCGAATTCGGGGATCCGGTTGGTACTGCGATCAACCAACTGGCTCGGGAATGGGATGCGTGGCCCAACCGTCCGTGGCCGATGTTGATGCACCACGCCGTTGACAGCACAAGCAGGTATCTGGCCTTGGATAGCCTGTCGAGGGTCGATCGTGGGAAGGCGCGGTTGGCCGCAGCTTTGGCAGTTGCGATCCCGATGGTGGTACGCAGCGAATTCGCCGAGATCGGTGTTCGGGGTCGCTATATCTTGTTGTGGCGGGGACTGGGGAAGTTCGGGGTAAGCCCTCGACGCGACGTTTGGCCTGAACTGGCGGCTCGCCGGGCACCTCACGATTACAGCGCGCAGCCTCTGTCGTCGTTTACGGCCAACTTTGAGGTTGCCTTGGATTTCGCGAGGGACGGTGAGGGCATTTTGTTGGCTGAGTTGGTTCCGCTGTCGGCCGTATTCTCCACCTCGCTGGTGTTGGGGTTCATGGGATCTGAGGTGGTCGTGCGAGATCATCGCCACCGCTGGCTGGTGCCTCTCCGCAGGGTCGAGGGCGCTTGGGTAGTTGACTACAGCCCGCCCTGATTGATTCATCTCCCGAGCGGCCGTCCAGTCTCGACGTTGCTTGCAGTTGCGTACATCTATCAGGGGTGGGGGTTCGCAGTCGGGGCGATGTTGTGGGGAGGGTTTGCTGTTTTCGCGTACTACCGTTATCGGTCGCTCTTGGGATTAGTTGTGCCTCACAGTATTTTCAATCTTGGCGTGGCGGCGGGTTGGATGGGACGGCGATGGTTGGTCGTGGTCGTGGTCGTGGTCGTGGCCGTCGCGGTCGTAGTGGTCGGCTTTGCTGTTGTCTACATCGCAGAGATCGAGAGGTCGCGTGGTTCTCGTTTGGGCACTGAGGTCGGGGTAGACGTGGGCGATCGGCAATCGCGGTCAGTTGTGTTGACCGGTGAGCCTTAAGGCCAGAAGCATCAAAGAAGGCCCTGTTCGAGTGCGTGAACAGGGCCTTTGGCAACTAGATGCATCAGAGGATTCGTCCGGGTGGGGCGCGGGACCGTGCTCAATGTCTGTGTCTGCCCATATCGTTGGGGATATGACGGAGAATCGACGCTTTCTTGATCGCCCGAAACCGTGGTTGGATGCTCCGCGCCCGGGGCCGACTGTCGTTGTCGACATCGATGGCGTCGTTGCGGATATGCACAATTTCGAGGGGTTGATCGCCGCGCCGTCATACGCCGATCGAGATTGGAAGCGGTTTCATACCCATTTCGGTGAAGCTTCCCTGAACCGCGCGGGTGGAAAGTTGGTTCGGGCGCTCGACAGTGCAGGCTTCACCATTGCTTACAGCACAACCCGCTTGGACCAATTCAATCGGACATCTGATCGGTGGATCCGGGCGAAGTCGTTGCCGCCCGGTCATATCGAATCACGGAGCTTGTGGGTGGACGGAACTGTGCGTCGGGCGTTTGATGTCAAACGTCGGCATTGGTGGCGGTGGGAAAACCACTACGCAGAGACGAGCCCGATAGTGGCCTGGATCGACGACGAACCAGACGCAGTCGACGCGCTTCGGGGGGAGGGCTGCCCGGCGTGGTTGTTCTCGGAGCTCTTCGATCGCCTCAAAGTCGGCGATGTGGTTCCTGCGCTTGCATCCGGACCGGAACCCGTTGATGTTCTCTCTGCGAGGAAGGTGGAGGCTTCGCCGCGGTGGGAGGAATTCGACGAGCGCTTCAAGGTCAAACACGCGCGGTGGCAGAAACGGCACGCGGAACGAATGCGGAGTCGCCAACAGGATCAACGAGTGGATGGCGATGGAGCTGTTCGCGTCTGAGCCATTCTGTGAAGGTGGCTCACCGCATCGACGATGACATCGATGCGGTGAGCCGGAGCACACTACGCCAGCAATGCGCCGCTGACGATGCTACTGCACTCCTGCTCGGAGGTGCGGAGATTAGGCTCAGCCGCATGACCCTCTGGTTCTTGCGCTCTCGATCCAACAAGTACGCGGTGAGAGTCGACATCGCCGCTGCTGCTGCGGATCTTCGTGGTCGAATGCGCGCTGTACGTGAGATCAGCTCTCCTACAGGCAGTGTGGACTGGGAGTCGGCGCGTGAGATCGCTGGAAAGTGTGATTCTCAATTCGTGGCGGCCGCCCGAACGCTTCCTTTTCTCGAGAGGCGCTTGGCGTTGGCTTGGGAGCGGTCACTAGTCATGAGTTGTTGGTATGCCCGAGGTAATCGACACGGCTTCGAGCTCCTTGAGGAACGAGGCTTTGCGCTTATGTCGATGCTCCCGGAAGGGGTTCAAGCGTCGGTCTGTCGCGAGTTCGTCGATGCCGTCGACCACCGCCACGAGATGGGCTCCCGCGTCGACGGGGTAGGCGAGTCGGTGTCTGCGGCGGAACCTGCGCTGGTCGAAGTGACTCAGAAAGCGTTGCGCCGACGAATGAAGGACGAGCGACAACTGATCGTGCTCGAGAGCGTGATCGGTGGCCAGTCCGGACGGATCGGTCAAAGCCTGCGGCATTATGTGCCGTGGCTCGACTTCGCGTGCCCCCGGATCACATGGAGCAGCTGCGGGCCGCCGCCGCGGCCCGGGTCATGCCGGTGCTCGG
>NZ_JBEOXI010000432.1:0-4136 GCF_040296465.1 Streptomyces sp. NPDC002130 | reverse complement strand
AACCCTCGCCCCGGCGAACACCACCAAGGTCAACCTTCCCACTTGGGCCTGGCTCGACCGGGCCAAGTTCCAGGACGTCTCAGGCAAACGTTCGCTACCACCTCAATGCTCTGATGTGCGCGGGAATGACAACCGAGCTGATCGCTCAACTCGCAACACTGCCCATCGCAACCATCCGGGCGTTGCGCAAGACGTCCACGACGTCAGCACCCCAACGTGTCGTCGACGCCGTACTTTCCATCACCTTCCACCCCAGCCGCGGCCGCGATCTCACCCCCGCAGTGGGAGCGCACCGGCGCCTACGCGCACTCAATGCAATGGGCTATGGAGACGAACTCTTGGCAGCGCGTCTCGGCGTCGACATCAACGTCGTCACCGGGATGCCGACCAAGAGCCTCATCCCAAGTGGCCTATGGAAGGCGATCGACAGCATCTACGACGAGCTGTCCATGCGCCCGGGCCCGGACGCCGAAATTCGTGAACAATCCCGCGCCGCCGGCGTCGTACCGCCACTCGGATGGGATGACGACGAAATCGACAACCCCAAGGCACGGAGTCAGGAACGAGTTCAACCACGCCAGGGAGCGGGAGCTGTTCCCGTTGACGAGGCAGTCGTGATTCGCCGGCTCGGTGGAGAACAGATGCCACTGCGCTTCTGCGAGCGACGCGAGATCGTGCGCATTGCGTTCGAGAAAGGTTGGTCTCCTGCCGAGCTCGCTGCAACGCTTTCCATCAAATATGACTCGGCAGTCACCGAATTGAGCCGCTACCGGCGCGCACTGGCGCGCGATGCAGCTGCCGACAGCGATTCATCGACAGAAGAGAGTGGCCCGCAGGAAACGACCGCTGAAGTCCTCGCTGTTCGTGACGAATCTGACGAACTGCCTCCTGTCGAGGCCCACTCGGGCCAGCAGCTGGAGCCGATCTTGCTCGACGAAGAATCGCCGGAAGAGGCGACATCGAGCGCTCGCGCGACGGTCGTGCTCGACGTGAGGAACGGCCGAGTTCTGTTGCCTGATTCTCTGTCAGGGCATAAGAATGGAGCGACACCGATCCGGCCTGCGTGCCATCTGCCGCGCACTCTGAGTAAGCGGCGCCCCGGAGTAGGAACTGGTGGTCGAATCATTCGCCATCAACCCACTCGAGACATGTTGCGCCCCAATATTACTGGTCGATTGTTCGGAGTTGATCAACATTTCAACGATGCAAAGCAGTGCTCGCAGTCGCTGTCGCCTTCGCCCGCACAGGCATCGCGGCTGCGCGGTCGACCCCTTTCAGGGACCGGCACGAAGGAATTCGTTCACGGCCACGCTGGCGGTCCGCCGCAGCGAAAGGCGGACGGAGGGAATCAACCGCAGGGATACGTGCGCCCGATCGACATCGCTGATAGCGGCTGAAGCGATTCTCGGCAATATTTCCGTTGAAAACTGAAAAGCATGCCAGGACAGTGCATTACGAATAGATCGTTCCTTACATATACAGGTATCTCCGGTCTCGACCTGAGAGCCCAGACGGGACCTTGCTCATGAACACGACATTCGCCTCCGCACTCAACACCATGACACCCGGCGACGCCGTGATGTGTCTTGCTGCCGGAACAGTCGAGCTCGCTCTCGATGACGCACCGGAATCGATGCGCTGGCAATGGTTCGCGGACCTCCTCGACTCGCAGTGGGGGCTGACCGGCAGACTCGGCCCGATCCTGACCGAGCAGATCATCTCCGAACTGGAGCAGGTTGCCCGCATGTGCCGCGCCTCCGCTCAGCATCCGTTAGACCCCCAGGGTTGGATATCGGCATACCAATCCACTGCAGTGCTGGTAGAAGACCCGGCGGTGGTCTCAGCGGACGCGCTGCACCTCGCACTTTCTGCCGTCAACGACATCGCGCTGGAAGCGACGGACACTTCGCACCCCGATTTCTCTGTCGCCGTCACGCTGGCATTCGAGGCACTGACATCGGCAGTGGACGTCGACCGCGAGGTGTCCAAAAGTTGGATTTTGACTGCAATCGGAGAATGGGTTACGAGGACAGAGTCAGCTCAGGCGGGCCTCCGATCGGCACAATCGTGCACCAATGCTGACAATAGGCAGATTGCCAACGCCTCCGTTGTTTCTGCAGGATGCAGCGAGAAGCCACTGCTGAAAGTGAGAGGGAATGCGTGAAACCATCGTCCAATCAGAGCCGTTGAGTCCAGGTCATATTCATTCGCCCAGCCCGTCCGACGTCGGGCGCGCGGGCAAAGGAAAGCTACGGCAAAAACGGTCGGAGATTACTCGCGAGAAAATCGTCGACGCTGCTGCCCGCCAATTCGATGCTTGCGGATTCGCCGCGGCAAGCATCAACGCCATCATTGAAAACGGGAACGTCACCAAAGGTGCACTATACTTTCACTTTCCCTCCAAAGAAGAACTGGCACAACAGGTTATCGAACGATGGTCCGCTATGGTGGATGAGGAGTATGCGGCTCTCGGAGAACCTGGCGATGGTTCCCCCTGCCGCCAGTTGGTGCGGTTCTGCAGCGAGGTGGCGCACCGCATCGATGCCGACCCTGGTCTGCGTGCTGGGTTGCTTCTCACTGTAGAACCCTCCCTCGCTGAGGGGAAGAGCGCATACCGGAAGTGGCGTAACAGTATTGATGAATTGGTTGTCCGCTCCATCGAGGCTGGCGAGATAAGGGCCGGCGGCGCAAGCCACCGATTGTCCGATCAGGTGTGCGCGACGTTCATCGGCGGCGCCCAAATCCAGTCGATTGACGTCAGCTCCCCGAATTTGCAAACACGGGTAGCGGACGTGTTTGAAGGACTGCCCGGCAACCCGGACTAGCCGAACTGCATCACCTACGAAAGACGTTCCAATGCAACGTATTTCTAGGGTACGCATCAGGAACTCAAGGAACTGTCGTATCCACGTTCGCACATGAGCAGGATCGAATCCGCGGTCACAATCCGCCTTGCGGAACACCAGGAAGCGTCAGGTATTGAAATGGCACATTCGGACTCGTCAGCATCGTTCCACGACAGGGAAGTCCAAGATCTCGGCTTCGTCGGCCCCGATCGCTACGATTTGGTGCGCATTCTCAGCGGCGGAGGCCCTTCAAGCGATCGCGATTCCTACTTACTCGAGGAATACGAGCGCCGCGACGCTTTAGCCCAGAAGTGGTATTACGAAGATAAGGCTGCGGGCATGAGACGCAATCTCACGGCTCTCGTCGTCCTCGGAGCCTTCCTGATCGTGGCGTCGTTCCTGCTTCCCTATCTCTTCTAAACAGCCGCCCCGCACCCGTGGTGCACGAGGTCATTCAAGGTACAGCCCGTCTCTCGCTGGTCGGGTTCCCCATCGGGACGCCGCACCGGGCCGGTCGCATGAGGCGGGCGTGTCCCTTTCAGTTCGCTCAGCGTCCTCGCCCTCGGCCACTGGTGGCGAAGGAATGCGTCACCCCTAGTATCAGGTTCGTGCCGAACGTGAGAACGCCCGACGCCGATATTTATTACACCGACAGTGGGGGAGCGGGTCCCGTTCTGCTGCTCGGTCATGGATTCTTCATGGATTCGTCGATGTTCGCCCCGCAGATCGATGCCCTCGCAGGCAAGGTCAGGGTGGTGGCCTGGGACTCTCGCAGGCACGGCCGTACAACCGATCCCGGTGCCGCATTCACGTACTGGGATTTGGCTCGCGACTCCCTCGCGGTCCTCGACGACCTCGGAGTCGAGACAGCAATCGTCGGCGGAATGTCGCAGGGCGGCTACACCGCGCTGCGGACTGCTTTGCTTGCTCCGGAGAGAGTCCAAGCGCTGCTGCTGCTCGATACCGAAGCATCTGCCTGCACCGATGACGAAAAGGCTGGATACAGGGCCATGTTCGATCAGTGGTGCAGCGATGCGCCGATCGAACCGCTTGTCGAAGCTC
The DNA here is from genome assembly GCF_040296465.1 of Streptomyces sp. NPDC002130. Classification (NCBI taxonomy): domain Bacteria; kingdom Bacillati; phylum Actinomycetota; class Actinomycetes; order Kitasatosporales; family Streptomycetaceae; genus Streptomyces; species Streptomyces sp. NPDC002130. The sequence continues at coordinate 228 of NZ_JBEOXI010000432.1, read as the reverse complement.
TGGCGCCGCAATTGATCGGTGGAGACTCACGAGAGTCGTGGGCGCCGTGGATCGAGAAGTGGACGTCGAGCGATCGTCGAGCGATTCGGCCGGCCGCGGAGTGCTTGATCGAACGCGACGATGTCGTCGACCGGCTGAGTGCCATCGCGGTGCCGGCCTTGATTGTCCGCGGTGAACACGACATGTCCGCGCCTGCGGCCAAAGCGAAACAGTTGTACGACCATTTGC
>NZ_JBEOXI010000431.1:0-4170 GCF_040296465.1 Streptomyces sp. NPDC002130 | reverse complement strand
GCCAGATCGACATGCGCCTCTCCCGCGGCCTGGGCGTGCGCATCGACAACCGGGGCGACACCAGCCAGTGGACGCGCCAATGACCGGTCGATACCCTTTTCGTCGAACAGCTTCTCCACGAGGGGTCGCCACTGTTCCGCACCAGAGTTCTTGTCGTACGGGACATCTCCACCACCGGAAGTGGCTGACTTGCCACGGACGATCGTCAAAGCCGCGTCCGTCAACTTGTCGTAGACGGCGAGCGGAATCTGCCCGAACATGCCCAATTCCGAGAACTCCGGAATCATCTTCCGCAGCCCCTTGACCGGAAGCTCGAACAGGTTCGCGGTCTGATTGCGGACCATGTTGAACGCCCCGCTGATCGCTCCCGTGAACCGTTCGAACAGCGACTTCTTTTCCTCGTCGCTCATTTCGGCCTGCGGGAAATCGTTCGCCCAGTGCACGTGATCCCAGTGACCAGGCAAGTCACCGGCGTACACCTGATTCGAGAGCTGGCCCTGGTCGGTGATCATGTTTCCGCCGACGTTGTAGAGCAACGGTCCAGGACCCCAAATCAGCTGCGCTGATTGCGGATACGCCTGGAAAATCCAGTCCGCGTAGGCCTGCTTGTTCGGACCGTCGATGTCGACGGCGCCGCCCTTGCCGTGATAGCCGGAATGGCCGGGGCGAAGAGCGGACGTGATCGTCACTTCCGGGAACGCGTCCTGGATGACCTGCGCCATCCAAGTGTCGGTGTCGGAACCGAAGATCACACCACCACCGAGCGCGAACTGCGCCGGTCCCTTGTTCTGGACCCGACCCCCGTCTCGGTAGTTGCTGGCCAAGGTCTCGCGGCGCATCCGCTCGACCTCGCCGTGACCGCCTGCAGCCATGACTTCTGCTGCTGTCCAGACGTGCTCGCCGTTCGAGAGCCAGGCGGGAATCTTGTCGTCACGCGGGCCACCTGCACCGAACACCGCGCCACCGTCGCGACGATGAATCATCTGGTCTGCGATGTTTCCGCCGGACTTGCCGCCGACTTCACCGATCGGATCGATCGTCGGCCACGGTTCCAGATCGAGCAGTCCCGCGACTGCGTTCCACGCTTTGCCGAGCCCGTTGTTGAGCACGGTGTCGATGACAAAGTTGATCGGCCCTGCCAGACGCTCCCTCAATCCGTCCCAGATGTCGCCGATCGCAGAGACGATGCCGCCGAAGAAGTTTCGCAGTTCGTCGAGCGCGCCCCGGAATCCTGGGAAGTGCTTTTCGACGATGTCCGCGATACCGGAACCGATGGCGGATGGAAGGTTCTTCCAGTCCGTGACGGCTCCGTTGGTGATCTTCGAGAGGAAATCGTTGGCGAGTCCACCGAGGCCTTCGTTGCGTAGGGTGTCCCACGCCGGCCGGATGGTGTTATTCCAACCGTCGGAGACCCGTGAGCACAGTTCGTCCCACTTGGCCTTCGCCCCGTCTCGTAGACCGGTGATCGCCGATGATCCGATTTCACCGATCCGGGAGCTGACGTCACCGAACCACTTCTTGGTGTCCTCGACCTTGTCGCCGACAGAGCCGGTGAATCCGTCCCAGGCGTCCTTGGCCGCATTGATCGACTTCTCCCACAACGCTGCGGCGGGAGACTGCCCTTCTTCCGCGCCGATCCAGTCCCACGCGCCGCCGCTGACGAAGTCGCCGACGCCGCTGAGTCCGCGGTTGATCGCCCCGCCCCAGCCGCCGTGGTCCTTGTTCCACAGGCCACCGTCGTATTCGTCTTTTTCGTTGTTGTAGCCGAAGAACGAGTTGACGCCTCGCGAGGTTTTGCCCCACCAGCCACCGTCGTTGTCGGCTCCGTCCCACACTTGCCGCAGTGCGCCTGCGCGTTGCGCCTGACCAGGTTCGAGCTGTTCGGGAACCTTGCCGGGTGCGTCGCCTTGTTCACCGTCGTCGCTGCTCCGGGCGGGCCGGAACGTCCCCAACAGCCCTGCGGCCGTGGAGATTATGCCCATGATCGATTCGACGATCGACTTGACGTCCTCGAAGAACTTCTTGATTTCTTCGCGACCTTCGGGCGTTCCGAGGAATTCGTTCCAGCGGTCGAGGGTGGACTCGATCGAGTCGAGCCAGGACTCCCCCACCTCATCCGAACCAGCGAACATGTTGCCCGCGAGTTCGCCGATTCCCTTGATGATGCGCCAGATTTGGGCGAACGTGTCGATCGCTTCCTGCATGAAATTGTGCAGTTGCGACTTACCGTTTTCGTCGATGGTGGTGCGCATCGAGTGAATCATTTCGGCGAAATTGCCGGTCCCCTCCTCGAAAGCACCGGTGATGGACGGGAGGAAATCCGATCCGACGGCAGAGAGGTCCAGCAGCGCTGAACCGAGATTGCCGAGACCATCCAGCAACGGCCCCAACGCTTCTGCCGTGTTGGTGAGAATTTGCGAGATGTCGTCCTTGACACCATCTGTCATCAGCCAATCCATGGCCGATTTCAGTTTGGTGTTCAACACGTCCGCCAGCGCCGTCAGACCGTCCGTCAGAATCGGCATGTAGGTGCCGCCGAGCTCCGAGAACTTCTGCCCCATCCCGTCGAACAGCGCGTCCTGTACCGAGAACCGGAGTTCCTTCCAGGCGTCGGACATTCCGCGTGTCATCTCGACGAACTGCCGTGCATTCGGCGAGAGGTTCGCGAGCGCCTCGTTGTACTTCTCGAGGGACGGCGATCCTGCTGCCATGGTGTCGTTCAGGTTCTGCTGAGCGACCGCCACGTTGTCGAGTGCCCGCTCAATCCCCCTCTGCGACTCAGCGACTCGATCCTGCGCATCGACAATCGCTTGCTTCGAGTCGACGACACGGTCATCGGCGTCCACCACTGCCTGTTGAGCAGCGACGACCTGGTCCGCACCTTCGACGCCCTTGGCGTTGACGTCAGCGACCTCGGCCCGGAGATCCTGGTTCGCCTCGCGAACTTCCGTCAGACGCTGGATCTGCTGGCGGTAGGCGAGATCGGCCCTGCGTAGCTGGGTCGGGGTCGTGTCGCCGGAGCTTCGGGCTTCGACCAGTCGTTCCCAGGACTCCTGAACCCCGAGTAGCGCGTCCTCTTCGTCGAGGGAACTGCGCTTGAGGGCGAGGTTCATGTCCTCGATCTGCTCGGTTGCGGCCTTGCGCGCCTGCGTGAGCGACTTCTGTGCGAGTTCCGCATCCGCCACCGCGCGGCGGTTGTTCTTCTCCGCAGACTCGACCTCACGCAGTGCTCGTGTGTGGCCCTTCTCTGCCTGCTCCACCGCGTCGATCGCGTCGGCAAGAGAGCGCTGAGCGGCCTCGGTCTGCTTCGCTGCGGCTGCCGACTCCTTCGCGGAGTTCTTGGCCGCTTCCTTGCCTGCCTCGAAGGCGTCCTTGATGCCGGTGGCTCCGACTGCGATCGTTGCGAAGGTCGCGGCGGCTGCAGCACCCATCGCGGGGAGTAGTGCAACGACCCCTGCTGCCTGGACGAGTTGGCCGATGAGCGGTACCAACGACACTGCACCCAACGCGACCAAAGCGATCTTCGCCAGACCTGCACCGGAAGCAATGCCACTGAGAGCTGCTCCGGCACCGCCGCCGGCGCCGCCACCTCCACCACCGGCAGGGATCGGCGGCATGCCACGAATCAGCGCCTCAAGCGCCAGTACCTGTGCGGTCAGAGCTGCGACCTGAGTCATCGCCGCACCTGTGTCGATGTCCAGGTTCATGTGGACGTCTCTGATCGATGCCCGGAACGCCTGCATTTGCGCATGTGCCCTGGTCAGGTCCAGATCGGCGCGAACGGTGACGTCGGCTTCCATCCCCTGCAACTGGGTACGTACGCGATTACGCAGCCCCGTGAGATTCGGGGTGATGTCGACCTCGACTGCCGGCATGTTCCGGGTGCCGTTCCGCACCCGCTGGTGGAATCCGGCAAGGTTGGGCTCGACCTGAACAGTTGCGTCGACGCGGCGCGAATTGACGAGGAATCGCAGTCGCTCGTGGAAGTTCGCCGATAGCTCTGGTTCGACAATCAGCCGTGCGGATCCCGCGTTGTAACTGTCGGCCACAGGTCACCTCGCTATTTAGTTGTTGAGCCCCAATTTCGCGAGAACGCGATCGACGGATTTCGTGTCGCGTTCGCGTTCGAGGAGTTCGAGGGCGGTACGTGGCCGTTCGAGAGGCAGGGGC
>NZ_JBEOXI010000430.1:0-4170 GCF_040296465.1 Streptomyces sp. NPDC002130 | reverse complement strand
GGAGCCGCCGATTTGCTGACCGGTGTTGATCAGCGCCGAGGCGACACCCGTGTCCTCGTGGTGAATGCCCGAGGTCGCCCCCTGGATCGCGGTGGTCATCACCGCGCCGATGCCGAGACCCAGCAGGATCAGACCGGGCATGATGTGGGCGGCGTAGGTGCTGTCCAGCTCGAGCCGGGTCAGCAGGGCCATACCGGCTGCGGCGACCAGGAAGCCGGCGGTGATCACGATCTTCGGGCCGACCCTGGGCAGCACCAGCGAAGGCATCGTGGTCGACGAAGCGACGACGGCCGCGACCATCGGCAGGAACGCCAGACCGGTCTTGATCGGCGAGTAGCCGAGGCTGGCCGCGAAGTAGTAGGTCAGGAACAGGAAGATCGAGAACATCCCCATGCCCAGGACGAACACCGCCATGAACGAACCACCGCGGGTCCGGTCCAGCACGAGGCGCAGCGGCAGCAGCGGATGCGCGACCCTGGTCTCCAGCCAGACGAACACCACGAGCAGCACCGCGCCGACGATCATGGAGCCGAGGGCGACCGGGTCGGTCCAACTGGTGGACTCTACGTGCGCGAACCCGTAGACGATGGCGAACAGCGCGGCACTCACCACGACGATGCCCGGAATGTCGAGTTTGGGCTTCTTGGTGATCACGGGCTTGGCCAGCAGCAGCAATGCGCCGATCAGGGCGGGGGCCGCGAAGGCGACGTTCACGTACATCACCCAGCGCCACGACGCCCATTCGGTGAGCATGCCGCCGAGCAGCAGCCCGATCGCGCCGCCCGCACCACCCAGCGCACTGAAGATACCGAAGGCCTTCGCCCTTTCGAACGGTTCGGTGAAGGTCACGCTGAGCAGCGAGAGGGCCGCGGGCGCGAGCACCGCGGCAAAGAGGCCCTGGGCCACGCGTGCCGCGACGAAGATCTCGAAGCTGCTGGCCGAGCCGCCGACGACGGACGCGGCCCCGAAACCCGCCAAGCCGATCACGAAGAGGGTACGTCGGCCCAGCAGGTCACCGAGTCGGCCGCCGAGCAGCAGCAGGCTGCCGAACGCCAGCGCGTAACCCGTGATGACCCACTGCCTACTGCCGTCGCTGAAGCCGAGGTCCTGCTGCGCCTCGGGCAGCGCGATGTTCACGACGGTCGCATCGAGCATGACCATGAGCTGTGCCATGCCTATGACGACGAGCACCCACCAGCGCACGGCATGTGAGCCGCGAAGGCCCGAGTCTCTCTTTCCGGAGGCGGGCGCCCCGCGGTCGATGCTGGTACTCATTTTCTTCCCTTGCTTGGTGGGCATGACTGAAAGCCGTCTGGAATCTGATGGGTTTCCTCACCGATTAAGGTGAGGCGAGTGGGTGATGGGCTGGGATCTCAGGGCTTCGAGATCATCGTGTGGCCGCTTTGGGGCTTGCTTCGGCGATCTTCCGGAGGGCCGCGTCGGTGTCGGCGGTGGCCAGCGTCCTGTTGATGTCGGCGCCGGCCAGTGCGCCGGCCGCTGCGGAGGCCCCGACCTGGGCGACCGGATCGGTGGCGTTGCCGGCCACCCACACACCCGGCACCTCGGTGGTGCCGGCGACACCGGAGGCGAAACCGCGGCCCGTGTTCGGCAGGTCCTGCACCGGCAGGCGCAGACCTTCCAGGCCCTGGGTGCGGGCCTGCATCTGCGGGCCGACCGCGAGGACGCGGCGGGCCACGACCTGACCGTCGGCCAGGCGCACTCCGGCGAGGGCACCGTCCTCGTCGTTGACGACCTCGGTGACCGGGGTGTCGATGACGCGGATGCCGCGGGCGGCGAAGCGGGCGCGACTGTCCTCGTCCAGGTCGGTGCCGTGGGTGAAGTAGGTCAGGTCCTCGGTCAGCTGACGGAACAGATACGCGTGGCCGATGGAGGCCGGGCCGGTGGCGAGGATGCCGATGGGCTCGTCGCGCACCTCCCAGCCGTGGCAGTACGGGCAGTGCACCACGCTGTGTCCCCAGTGCTCGGCGAGCCCGGGCACCTGTGGCAGCACGTCCGTGAGGCCGGTGGCCACCAGGATGCGGCGGGCGGTGATGCTGCGGCCGTCGGCCAGGGTGACGGTGAACCGCAGGTCCCCGTCCGCCGACGGGGCGGCAGGCTCGGCCGAGACCACCTCGCCGTGCACGACGCGTCCGCCGTACTGGCGCACCTGCTCCCGGCCCCGTCGAAGGATCTCGGACGGCGGGGTGCCGTCCAGGGCGATGAGGCCGTGCACGGCCTTGGCGGGCGTGTTGCGCGGGGCGCCGCTGTCGATCACGACGACCGAGCGGCGGGAGCGGGCGAGGATCAGTGCACCGTTCAGCCCCGCGGCGCCCCCGCCGATCACCACCGCGTCGACGCTCTGCTCGGCCAGTGCGTCGCTCGCGTACGGAGGAGTCGTCACAGCCATGGCCTCCTGCCTTTCCTTGTCAGTCATGGTTCGGTCAACCCTTCGAGTTCTGGGTGGTGGGAGGGGAGCAGCCGTTCAGGAGGCCCGGGACGTGGTCGGCGACCGTCTTGGGCTGTTGTGGAGAGTCCGGCCCCGGTTTGCTTGGGACGTTCGTGATGTACAGATCCAGTACGGCGATGAAATCTCGCCAAGGCGTCGCAACGCCGGGCGGCGCGGAGGAGTTCAAAGCATGGGTTGCTCTCGATCGCGCCAGGCGTGCACCCAGCCTGTCCGGTGAGTTCAGGAGGGTTGTGTACTGGACAGTCGGAAACCTAGGTGGTTCTGTACTGAGTTGTCAAGAAGGGTGGGTCGGCCGTACCGTCTGTGTATGGCGAGACCACGAAGCTTCGACCACGACCACGTCCTCCATGCCGCTGAGCGGCAGTTCCGCGCCTCGGGCTACAACGGCACGAGCGTCGACGACATCAGCGCCGCCACCGGCCTGGGCCGCGGCAGCCTCTACGCCGCGTTCGACGGCAAGCACGGCGTGCTGCTGCAGGCGATGGCCGGCTACTTCGCCCGGCTGGGGCAGTTCGCGCCGAAGGCGCTCGCCGGACCGGACGAGGGCGCCCTGGAACGACTGCACGCGTACTTGCTCCGCGCCGTCCACGGAGTGCCACTCGCCGCCGACGTACCCCCCGCCCCTGACAGGGCGGCGGCGACCTGCTTCGCCGCCAAGATGGCCCTGGAGATCGGCGCCTCCGATCCCGAGGTGAAACGCCTTCTAGCAGGGCTGTCGTCGGTACCACTCGGTCAATCCAGTATCGGGAATCGTGGGCTGATAGTGGGACAAATCGGGAAACCTTGTAACTACTTCGGGGTCTTGGTTGTCAGACTGCCGAGAATGGAGCCTTCCGTGACCGGCTTCCAGGGGAGCAACAACGCGACCAGCAGAGCGGTGATCAGTGCCGCGCCGACCGTGAAGTACGACGCGATGGCGAAGCCTTCCAGGCATGCGGTCTTCATCGTGTAGATCAGACTGTCCTTCTGCTGCTCGAAGAGCGGACTGATGTCGCGGGAGCGGATCTCGATGACGCTGAGCACCGACTCACGAGCGAAGCCCTTCTCCTGTGCCGACATCACGGCGTCGGGAATAGCGTCGACGATCGGAGCCACCTTGGACGTGTAGTACGAGGCGACGATCGAACCGATGACGGCGACGCCCAGGGTCCCGCCGAGCTCACGCGTCGTGTCGTTGACTGCCGAACCTGCCCCCGCTTCGTCGAGGGGCACCGAGGACATGATGGAGTCGGTTGCCGGTCCTTGGACAATTGCGAGGCCAAGACCCATGAGCACCATCGAGATCACGACGGGTCCGAGGTAGGGCGTCTCGACGGTCGTCCGACCCGCGAGGAACATCCCGCCGCTGAGGACGAGGAGGCCGAACACCATCACTGCGGTCGTGCCGAGTTTCTGTGCCGCCAAGGTGGCGACTGGGGCGCCCACGGCAACAGCTGCAGCGAAAGGCAAAGAGTGGATGCCGAATTCGAGCGGCGAGTACTCCCGGACTCCTTGGAAGTACTGCGTGATCAGGAACAAGAATCCGAACATGCTGAAGTAACTCACCGCAATTGCCAAGGCGGGGAACGAAAAACGTCGGATCCGAAAGAGGTTCATGTTCAGGATCGGTGCATCGGTGCGCAGTTCCCAGAAGACGAATGCGCCCAACAGCACTGTCGCGGAGAGGTATCCCGTGATGCTGAACGTCGACACCCATCCACGAT
>NZ_JBEOXI010000429.1:0-4219 GCF_040296465.1 Streptomyces sp. NPDC002130 | reverse complement strand
CAAGCAGCAGGTGTTCGCGGAGGTCGAGGCGGTCGCCCCGGCGCACGCCATCTTCGCGACGAACACCTCCTCCCTCTCCTCTGGTCTATCGGCGGGCGAGCCGTCCGGCAGGTTTCAGCGCATCGACTGTGTTTTCGCTGCGTCGGCGGTCAGCGTGGGTTGGGGGTGCGCCACAGTCGCGGGGTGTCGCCGTCTTCGTTGTTGGCGAGGGCCCGGATTCCGTCGGCGTCCTGGGCGAGGATGTCCGCGAAGTGCTGTCGGTGGGTGTTGTCGAGGCCGTCGGGCAGGTTCGCACCGTCGGTGACGGATGCTGCGGCGCCGTCGAGGTAGCGGGCGATCCGCAAGAGCAGCGGGCGTGGGGTCGGGACGACGGAGTGGTTCGCGTCGGCGGTGATCATGCCGAGAGTCGAGAGCAGGGACAGGCCGGCGACAGCTTCTTTGTCGTCGAGGTTGATGTGTGCGACTTTCAAGGCTTCGGCCAGCGCCGCGGTGGTCAACCCGACAGCGGCGACAGGCATGGAGATGGCGCGCTCGAATTCGATCAGATCGGCGCCGGGGGCCTCGTCGGAGAGGGACACCGCGAGGGACTGCGCGAACGCGAGGAGACGTTCGTCGGTGAAGTCTCGCTGTGCGGTCTGGCGTGTGACCCGCATGAGAGTTGTGTATTCGGAGACTTTGTCGTCGAGGATATTCCGGGCTTCGGTGTCGGTGATCGTGAGCCCGAGATCGAGGAGGGCGGCCCGGAATTCGGTGGATCGGGTGTGGAGCCAGGTGGGCCGAGGACTCATCGCTGCTCCCGTGAGGTTGAGGCCGTGGTTGTCGAGGTGAGCTTAGATCCGCCTCACATCGCAAGAACGAAATGGCCGCCGAAACACGCCGGGTGGTTACAGGTCAGTGAAATCGTGTGCGCTACATTTCCCTTCCGCACCATCTCCGTTCGAGGCGGCGATGGATAGGGGTTCGCCGAGATGTCACACGACTGCAGGCGAGCCGCTCCCGATCGTGTGCCCGGCCCCCCAGAGTTGGGCACACTCGACCCACCCAGCTGGTACTGACGACCAGCAGGGTGGGTCACCCAAAGGTGTGCGGTGTGTTTTCCTCGTACCGAGTGGCCCAGGTGATAGTGGCCGAGGATGCAGTGAATATCCGATTCGGGTCTCCGCAGCGGGTTTCTCTTCGTTCCGTCGAGAACCCGTGTGCAGAACCTACGTCGAATATCGTCTCCATCAGTGTCGGACGGTACTCGAGTGCTGATGCGGAAAAACGTACAGTCAAACCACAGGACCTACTCAGTGAATGTGTGGATCAAAGTCGGGTGAGAGTGTCGAGACCGCCCCGGAATTGCAGCTCCGACGTGCTCAGGACTGGCCGGGCTTTCGCTGGGCGTGAGAATCAGTTGTCGAGTATTTCCCGGCATTGTTCCGGGGTGTTGCCTTGCTGCAGGCAATTCGACCACAGGACCTGGGGATGGTTCGGCGGATTCGTTACTGTCGGGGTGCTTGTCGTGGTCCGAGGAGTGCCAGCTGTTGGCGGTGCATCGGTCATTCCGGCTTCGGCCCGAGGGTCGGGGAAGGTCATTCCTAGTGAGTTGGTGCACGTGGTTCCGTCGCAGGATCCTCCGTTGGCGGTGATTTCGCTGACCCGGTTGATCGCTGCGGGGCCGGCGCATTCGTCCGTCCAACCGTATGTTCCGTCCGTGAACGCGGTGTTCGGGCCGGGCGAGGTGCAGTAGTCGATGTGCTTGGTCACCGCCGGCGTGGGCGTGTCGATGAATGTTGCCTCCGCTGTGGGCGGTTCGACGATGGTTTCCGTCGTGGGTTCCACAATCGTGGTACTGGAGACCGGTGTGAGTGTCCCTGAGGAGCTCGGTGTCGTGGCGGTTGCAGTTGCTCCCTCAGACGAGGCAGGTTCGGTGGATGTGCCCTGGTCGCTGCATGCACTGAGCGCGAGAAGCAGGATCGGCGCTGCTAGCCAGGATTTTTTCATTGTCATTTGTGATCGCTTCATCCTGTGGACGGGTCGGCGTGTGGTGGCAGAGCTAGGACGGGTGTCAGCGGCGCATTTCTGCGTACGCTTGTCGCCGCAGCTGTCGAAGTTGCCGCCCATCGGCCAGTTGCCAGTCCCTCCAACCGTGCCGTTGCCGGCCCATGATGTCCGTCAACGGCGCCGAGGGTGGCCCGTAGCGTTTCCCGTCGACGTCGAGGGCCCCGTCCCGCGTGATCGTTGCGATGTAGGTGAGCCCGCGGCCGGTATCGTGATACGTCAGCTGGTCGCCGACCTGTAGATGGCCGAAGAGCATGAGCTGCAAGATGTCGTCGTCGTACGCGATCGGGGCGGAAGACGGCATGATTCGATCGGGTTGGTGTGTGAGCATGGAGGATTCGGATGTCGAATCGTCGCCGTCGCACGAGTTCGGATTCGCCTCGTCAGGTTGTGCGGTTGCGGTGGCTGCACCCGCGAGACGATGTTCCGTTGTAGGTGTCGGTATCTCGACTTTGTCTGCGTGTTGGTTTCCCGAGCCCACGAGGTTTCCGATCCCGCGGCCCACCCACCCGAGCCCGGATCCGACTCCTGAGACACCGGCACCGATCGCTTTGCCGGCCGCGCCGGCGACAGCACTGCCTGCGGACGCTGCCCGACTGCCGACTTCCGCCAGGGCGTCGACGACGCTGGGACTCTCGTGGTCGGTCCATCCCATGACCTGGCTGCCACGTGCCTGCGCGAAGTCGTCGAGGTCGTTCTTGAGTTTGACGATGTCGTGTTTGAGATTGTGGGCGGCGCCCCACCGGAATCCGTCGAGTCGGTGCATTTTTGCAAAGTTCGACAGTTCCGACCGCGCGTGCAGCAACAGTTCGCCGTCGCGTTCGAAATGCTCTGCCAGCACTGTGCGTGCGTCGTCGAGCACCACCTGCAGATGCTGCGGCTCGGTGGCCTGCACGCGCGCGATCCGCAACCGCTGCCACAGATAGAGCGACTGCTCACCGACCACCAACAGGTGCAGGGATTCGCCGAGCCGGTTCTCTTCGATTGCTCGGCGGAGATAGTCGGCGCGATCCTGGACCGGGCGAGTGGCATCGAACCCGGCCAAGGTGCGTTTGACGTGTTCTCGGAGGCGTTCGATGGTCACATTCAGGGTGGGCCGGAGTCCGGCAACAGATTCCCAGTCTGCGGTCGGCAGTGTTCCGTGTTCGTCGAGGGTGGTGACGAGCCGATCCAAGGTTGTGAAATGACCGACCACGTCACCGACTCGGGACGCTTGGGCGAGGGCGAGGAGTTGTTCGACTTTACCGTCGACGCGGGCGATCGATTCGTTCACCGACGCGATGGCCACCGAGAGGGCGACCTGCACCGCGATGAGTTGGAAGGACAGTGCTTGGGTGGGGCCGAGGGATACTTTCTGCCATTGCAGTTGCTGGCGGAACTTCCCTGCTTGGTCGACGACGGTCATTCGGAAGAACCCGCTGTCACCCGGCAACGCTTTGTACGTCTTCAATGCCTGGACGCTGTCCGGTGACAGTCGCACGAACTGACCGGCCTGGGCGGCAATAGATTTCGCTCCGACGGCAGCGGCGGCGACATTGGCCATCGAGGTTGTGCTGACGCCGGAAACATCGAGTGCCTCGCCGGCGAGATCGGTCAGGCGCGCGAGGTAGCCGGCTACGACCTCCGGGTCCCCGGCAACGAGAATGCCTTCCGGCTCGACGGAGACAGCGAGTTCGCTGCCAGGGCCGGCGCCCTCGAACAGGTCCATTGCAGCAGTGCCTGGTCGAGTGGGCTCTGATAATGAACTGTTCGACGAGGGTGTCTCGTTCATCGATGTCCGCTTTCTGCTGGTGTGGTGGTTTCCGGTGGAAAGCATCCTGGCGATGTCGGTGATGGCGGCGTCGAATCGTTCCCGTCCGCCGGCCGAGTTCAAGCCACGATCGGAGCAATGAGGAATGTTTCCCGGAACGACATACACGTCGCGTTCGATGCCGGCGCGCTCCCACCCGTCCCGTGCGGCGACACCCAACAACAGCACTATCTCCAAATTCGGGCACAACGCGACGAACTCTCGGGTCCACTGAGCCGAGCGGGCACGTTCGGCCGGGGTGGAACCACCGTTCTTGACCCCGGAGACAGGGAACGGGACGACATTCCAATGCACCACGTCCGACCACGAAATACCGGCGCGGGCATACGCTTCGCGACAGTTGCGTGCAGTGCGGTCGTTGTTGTC
>NZ_JBEOXI010000428.1:0-4248 GCF_040296465.1 Streptomyces sp. NPDC002130 | reverse complement strand
GCCCAGTGGTAGAGGTCCGGCAGATGCAGTGTCATTCGTCTTCGTCCGAACCGGCCAGCTCGCCCCAGTATTCATCGGATTCGATGAGCAATCCGCGGTTGACGTGCGGCAGAACGCTCGTCGAGAAATGCCCGTAGTGGCCGAGATGTTCGGCTTGATCAGTCATCGGCATGCTGTGAACGCACAGCACGAAGTCCCCTGCCCGGTAGTCTTCGCCAAGTACCGACATCGCGAGGTTCGACACGGCTTGCTCGACGGCGCGCCATTCGTCACTGTCCCGGTAGGTTGCCATCGGTTTCCTTCTCTCTCATCGCTGCCCGGTATCCGGTGTCGTAGCCGTCGTTGAAGATGTGTGCGCGTAGTTCGTCGATGTCGCGTTGCATTGCCGGATCGAGCGGCGGGATTTTGGCGGCCATCACTCGCTCTTGCTCGGAGTGAGGGTGGAGCCGGCCGGAGCGGTCACCTCGAGGAGCGTCGAGTAGTGCTCTCCCCTATCGTGCCGCTGGCTGACCGAGGTCGGCCACTTCGGGAGCGGTGTTGCTTCGTCGACCTGTCCGATGGCGAAGTTCCAGCAGCCGTTGTCGGCGTACCAGCCGGAGACCAACATCTTCTGTTTGCCGTCGGGTGCGGTGATGGTCGCAGTCCACATCGAGTTGAACTGGCTGAACTCCTCGCGCACGGCGCCGTCGACTTCGATGCAATCGTCGGATTCGCCCCAGAACAGGAATGTCGCGGTGGGCTTTTCGGACGCCGGTCGCACTTCGATGATGTTCGGTCGATAGGTTCGGGCGGTCAGTCCGACTGCCTCGTCGAACTTGACCCGGAATTCGTCTTCGGGTTCATCGCCGCGGAACGGGATCGAGTTGTGATGCGAATGCACCGACGCGTACGCGGCCATCGTCTGCAGGTAGGTGAGCAGGTACTCGGCGTCGTCGGTTCGGCCGTCGAGTCGGAGTTCCCGGACTCGTTGGAAGGCGAAGTCGATGCCGTTGGTGTGGGTGACGATCTTCATTGGTTGTCTCCGGGGAGGATTCCCAGCATGGCGAGCATGGTGGTGGCGTCGTCTGCATGATCGGCTGCGGCGCAGACCGCGAGGCGCGCTTTGTGGATGGTCTCGTCTGACAGCGGTTGGGCGAGGAGGAATCCGTCGCCCAACCGTGTCTCTTCGGGATGGCTCATGGCCTACTTCGGTAGGTCCTCGATGCGGGTGTTGCCGAGGGGTTGGACGTCTTGTCGTGCGAGCGGCGCGTCGTAGAGCAGGACGTTGATACCGAGGCCTGCGGTGTATTCGATGTATGCGCCGCTGGTGGCGTCCTTGCCGTAGTAGGCGTTGCAGCCGCCGCTGCCCGATGACCAGGTGCCGTCCATGCTGGGTCGGGGTACGACGACCTTGCCGTTTTCGCTGCTGTTGATTTCGTACGTCGGAACGAGGCTCGTGCAGTAGTTGACGGGCAGTCCTTCGAGTACGTAGTAGCCGAGCAGCTTCCCGTCGGCGGACTGCAGGTAGACGTAGGACAGTTTGCCGGGGTTCTTTCCCCAGGTGTCGATCCAGAAGTTCTTCGTCGCGCGGGTCGGCGAGAAATCCATGCTGTGTGCGGGCTGGTTCGCGACGAGCTTGTCGTAGGTGTTGTCGACAGTGGCGCGTTCGGAGTTGCGGGAGTCCGATTCGTTCGGTCCACATCCGGCGAGGAGTGCGATGGAGGTGATGCCGGCGGCGCACGTGGCGGCGAGTCGAGTCATTTCGCGCATGTTGTGTGGTCCTGTGTCGGGTCGATGGAGTACGGGAGGCTGCTGGCGAGGAAGTTCGCGAGTGTGTCGGCCTTGGCGGCGTCGGCGTTGTAGCGGGCGATGTCGGCGGCGCGTCCGGCCCGTACAGCGGTGAGGGTGGAGTTGATCTGTGCGACGCGTTCAGGGGTCGCGTCTTTCGCTTCGGTGGTCAGGAACGCGATAGTCGCTTCCTTGCTTTGGATTTCGGCGCACCGGTTGAAGAACTGGTCGTACGCGGCGATGCGGTATGCACCGTTGGCGTGGACTTGTTCGGTGGCGGCGACTCCGCCTCGGAAGTCGGCGGTTTCTTTCTTGAAGAGTCCGATGCCGAGTGTTGCCATGCCTCCGACGACGAGGACGACGACGAAAAGAAGTACTCCGGCGAAGATGAAGGCGCGGTAGTCGCGCCAGTCGTTGTGGTTCATCGGCGGTTCTTCCTCCGGGAATTGCCCAGCAGTCGCACCGACTTCACGTACCCGCAGCGTCCGACCTCGCCCGAGCTTCGGCAGACCTGCTGTTCGCGCAACCACCGATGTTCGTAGTCGGAGAGGACGACGCGCGCGGTGATCATCAGGCAACGCAGGACCGTCTGCAGAAACTCTTCGGTGAAGACGACGCCGCCGCGACACTGGCGGAGTCCGCTGAAGTGGCGTCCGCGCTGGGTGGCACGTACCTGCGCTGGTGGTGGGACAAGGAAGTCGCTGACAAGGTCAAGCTCGGGGCAGTCGCCGCCGACGCAGCGGTCCCAACATGGAAGTACGACCAACTGGCCGGGGTGACGTTCTGGACCGTCGTGAACGACGACAACGACACGGTCTACCGACACCTCGAGCGTCATGAGCCGGGACGAATCCTGCACGGGCTCTACGAAGGTGACCGGGGCCGTCTGGGCAGAGCCGTTCCACTGACCGAGCACTCGTCGACGTCATGGGCAGCTGACCTAGTCGACAGTGAAGGTGCCATCGAAACTGGCATCGACGCGCTCACGGCAACGTACATCCCGAATGTGCGTCCCAACCGGAAGTGGCGACCGATCCACGGGCCCGGAGCCACCAACCGCACCACTCTCGAAGGAATCTCGTTATGTCACAGACCAATGTTCTCGTTCTCGTCGGCAGCCTGCGCGCCGGATCCGTCAATCGCCAGCTTGCCGAGACGGCTGTGTCCGCCGCACCCGAGGGTGCAACGCTGACGGTCTTCGAAGGCCTCGCCGACGTCCCCTTCTACAACGAAGACATCGACGTCGAGGGTGCTTCCATCCCCGCTGTCGACGCACTGCGCTCCGCTGCGAGCGACGCGGACGCGTTCCTGCTCGTCACCCCCGAGTACAACGGCACCATTCCCGCAGTTCTGAAGAACGCCATCGACTGGATCTCGCGTCCGTACGGTGTCGGTGCAGTCAAGGACAAGGCTGTCGCAGTCATCAGCGCTTCGCCCAGCGGCAACGGCGCCAAGTGGGCGCACGAAGACACCACCAAGGCGGTCCGTATCGCCGGCGGCAAGGTCGTCGAGGACACTGCACTGAGCATCGGTGGAACCGGCGCACTGTTCGGTGAGCTGCACCCGCGTGAGAACGCAGAGGTGCTCGCTCAGGTCTCCAAGGTCGTCTCCGACCTCGTCGACGCCAGCAAGCAGCTCGTCAACGCGTAAACCGTTTCTCGAGTGAGGGCCATGCCGGAAGGTGTGACCCTCACTCGTATGCGAGCGAGGGTCATACGTCCGCTAGAGCCCTTCGCGTTCCATCGCGTCGTCGACGGCGTCGCGAACCGACTCGAAATCCTTGCCGGCCAACATCGCTTCGCCCATCGCGGCATCGATACGGTCGGCGACGACTGCGTACCGACGCTCCCAGTTCTCCTTGTCCTCCCGCCAGTAACCCATCACGTGCATGCGGGTTGCCGGGATTTCCCATGTTCGACGCAGATGGGCGCGGATGCGTCTGGCGGTCGCGGCCTCGACTGCGCACCAGATGTAGCCCTCGCCGGGAGGCATGCGAACGCCGGCCAATTCGGCGAGCAGTGAGTCTGCTTCGTCGATCCATCGGTAGTGAGCGTCGGCGCGCGTCGTGAACGTCTGCTGTTCGCTCGGCGCGGGCACTTGTGCAATGACGTGGATCGGTAGATCGTCGGGTGCTTCTTCCAAGATCCGCCCGATCGCGGGCAGGGCGGCGTGATCGGCGACGAGTAGCAGCCAGTCGCACTCTGCCGGCGGCGTGAACCACCCGCTCGCAGTCGAGAGATGGACGGTCGCGCCCGGTTGCGCATTCTCGGCCCAGAGTGCCGCTCCGCCGTGGCCGTGGAGAACGAAGTCGATCTCCAGTTCGTTCTTCGACGGCTGCCAGCGTCGGACCGTGTAACTACGGGCGTGAGGGGGATCGAGGGGGAATCTGACGAGCACCCGTTCGTCCGGGCTACCACTCGTCTCGAAGTCGCTCAGGCCCGCGCCGCCGAAGGTGATTCTGCGCATCAGTGGTGTCACCTG
>NZ_JBEOXI010000427.1:0-4251 GCF_040296465.1 Streptomyces sp. NPDC002130 | reverse complement strand
CCGGGCGTGATCCGGCCCTCCTCACTGACGCACACCATCTCCGTCATCACCAGTCCGGCCCCGCCCAGCGCCCGGGCGCCCAGGTGGAGCGGTGGAAACCTTCGTGCTCAGCGCACACGAGAAAAATTTTAAGCCCTACCAGGAGCGGTACTGGTTTTTGTTCAACAGCTACTACGAGCAAGTTGGACCTCGATTCTCGCGCCCCCTGCGAGGCGTCATCTCTCGACCCGGGGCACATGACGTAGGGGTCTACCGCGAGTGCGTCGATAGGCGAGTCCAGGAGCTGCTTCGATCCCCAGATCTGGACCATATTGGGGACATTTCCAGCTTCGTGAAACTCGGGCTTCACCACGAACAGCAACATCAAGAGTTGCTGCTGATGGACATCAAGCATGTCCTGTCTCTCAATCCCCTGCGCCCCGCTTATGGCGGGGTATGGACGAACGAGCTGACGAGCGGCGCCCTCGGCTGGCTTGATTACACCGGCGGCCTGATCGAGATCGGCAACGCACAGGGATTCGCCTTCGATAGCGAGTTACCTCGTCATCGACAGTTCCTAGAGCTGTATCGGCTTGCAGACCGTCTAACTACTAACGGCGCGTGGATGGCTTTCATCGATGACGGGGGTTACGGTCGTTCCGAATTATGGTTGTCCGACGGCTGGGCGCGGGTCAACTCGGAGGGATGGCAGGCGCCGTTGTACTGGACCCGACAAGACGGGATCTGGCTCGAGCACTCTCTTCATGGAACTCATCCCGTCGACCCCGAACGGCCGGTCGTGCACGTCAGCCACTATGAAGCCGACGCTTTTGCGACCTGGGCAGACAAACGACTACCCACCGAAGCCGAATGGGAGCATGCCGCATCACTTCAAGGCCTCGAGTCCTCCATCTCAAGCGGCGGCAAATCCTTACATCCGACAGCCGCGGGACTCACGACGGGAGGGTCGAGACAACTTTACGACAGCGCCTGGCAATGGACTCGCTCGGCTTATCTGCCGTACCCGGGGTTTGCTCCGGCGCCCGGAGCGATCGGGGAGTACAACGGCAAATTCATGTCCAATCAGATGGTGCTGCGAGGTGGATCGGCGTTCACATCGCCCGGACACACCCGGGCCTCCTACCGAAATTTCTTTCCTCCGAGCGCTCGCTGGCCCCTTACCGGCGTCCGACTCGCTGACAATGGAGACTCATAGTGACCGACTACACCAGCCCTCGTGTCCGCATCCAACGAATCGCCGATCCGGAGTCGATGTCTTCGACCCTCAAGTCGGACGCTAGAGACGGACTGACCGCGAAACCGAAATGGCTAACCTAAACACCTGTACGACGCAGCCGGCAGTGAACTGTTCGATCTCATCACCGTGCAACCGGAGTACTACCCGACGCGAGCGGAGCGCGCTCTACTCGACCAATACGGTGAGCAGATTATCCAAAGATCTGGCGCAACGACTTTGGTCGAACTCGGTTCAGGCTCGTCGGAGAAAACGCCGGCGCTTCTGGACCCGTTGACTGCAACTGCCGGCGGAGCAGCAGTTTATGTGCCGGTCGACGTTAGCGTCAGCGCCCTAATCGCCGCTGTCGGCAAACTCGAGCAAGAGTATCCGGACCTCACTATTCATGGCCTCAAGGCCGACATTGACCAGCACCTTGACCTGATCCCTAACTATGGGACACGACTTGTGGGGTTTCTCGGCGGTACGATCGACAACTATCGACCCGCCGAACGGCACACCTTCCTCTCCGAACTCGCGAAGAACTCGAATAGCGGAGACACGGTTCTAATCGGAGTCGACCTGATTAAGGATCCCCAGCGACCAATACGGGCTTATGACGACGCGGCGTCACCGCCGAGTTCAATATCAATGTGCTGCGGGTTCTCAACCGGGGACTTGGAGCTAACTTCTCGCTACCCAGGTTTCAGAACGTTGCGGCGTGGAATGACGAAGAGCACTGGATCGAGATGCGACTGCAGGCTAAAGAAAGACACGTGGTGGACCTAGGTGTACTGGATATAGACGTCGAATTCGCCAAGGACGAAGTGATACGCACCGAGGTCTCGACAAAATTCACCCGCGAGTTGATCGAGTCGGAATTCGTGCTTGCCGGTCTGACCCCTGCTGACTGGTGGAGCGACGGGGACTACGCGCTTGCCTTAGCAAGGAAGGACGCGTGACGGCATTGCGCTGACATTGGGTGTGTGGAGAGTTTTTTACGGGTCAACAAAGGGGGCGATGTCGGTGCTGACCTTACGACCACCGCGGCGCCTCGGACTCGCTAGCACCCGTTCCACAACGAAATATGGACCTGGTCGACTCCGAAACCGACCACAAACGGCGCACGGCGTGAGCTACCTCAACCCTGACGGTATCTGAGGCGCGGCGCCGGGGAGGAGTCGTTCCAGGCCAAAGCAGTTGGGTTTTAAACAATGAACACGTCGATTCCAGGAGACCCAAAGAAAGCGCCCGCTAACGGCCCTTTGGTGGAGTCCCCCAGCACACGCCGCGGAAATTCGACCTGCCTCGGTAGTTCGAATGTGAGTCACAGCTCAGCAAGTCTGGCTGCGTTGCTCAAGCGAATCCCCGAAGGCTGGACTCTCGCCAGATACGCGGGGCGTCCGTACGGATTGACACGAACCACGCGGGTCGATGGCCGAAGTATCAGCATTTCCGCCGAGGAGTTGGGCGGGTCCGATCTGATCAGCGCCAATGTGTATCGCACGGTCGAAGCAGACCACCTACGTCCTTGCGAAATGCCGGAAGCCAAGGTGCTGGCTTTCTTGCGAGGGTGGGTGCCCGCTTGACCCGATCACAATCAGTCGGCTGTCAGCGTAGCCGGCCTCCACGAACTTCAGTTATGCCTGTGTCCACGTGGTTCCTGAGGAGTGGTCCTCGATGACGATCCCGCTGCGAGCGAGATCGCCGCGGATGCGGTCAGCCGTGACAAAATCTCCTTCGCCGCGGGCACACGATCGATTCGCGAGGAGTACCTCAACGAGAGCAGTGACCGTGCTGCTGTGCTGGCCGTCGCGTGGCGCCGTCGGTGATGATTCCGTCTCGATCCCAAGCACGCTGGTCATCGCTGTTATCGATTGGTATGCCGCCGCGGCTGCTGCGGTCTCGCCGTTGTCGACGGCAATGTTGCCGGCGCGCACATGGTCGTGAAGGACGCCGAGTGCAGCTAGGACATTGAGATCGTCGTCGAGTGCCGCCGCGAATGCACCCGGTAGCGTTGGGCCACCAACTGTTGCGTCCTCGAGGTGTGTACGTGCACGGTGTTGGAAGTTCGCGATCCGCGCAACAGTTGCATGAGTGTAGGTGAGCGCTTCTTCCCGATAGTCCAAGGCACTGCGGTAGTGCGCGCTGAGCAGGTAGTAGCGCAGCGTAGCTGGTCCGACCCGTCGAAGGAGTTCATCGGCAGACAGATAGTTGTCGAGCGACTTGGCCATCTTCTGTCCGCTGATGGCGACAAGGCCGTTATGGACCCAGTACCTGGCGAATTCGTCTCCGGCAGCTGTGGACTGGGCCAGTTCATTTTCATGGTGGGGGAATCGCAAGTCGATGCCACCTCCGTGGATGTCGAAGGCAGGTCCGAGGTAACGGCGAGACATCGCCGAGCACTGGATGTGCCATCCCGGCCTGCCGGTACCCCAAGGTGACGGCCAACGCGCAGATTTCGGTTCGCTGGGATTCGTTCCCTTCCATAGGGCGAAATCCTGAGGGTTCTGCTTGGCCTGTCGGTGTCCGTCGTCGGATTGCAATAGGGCATCGGGGTTCTGGCGAGTGAGCGTGCCGTATGTCTGCCAGCTGCTGACGTCGAAGTAGACATCGCCGGATCCATCGCTCGCGACGTAGGCATGCCCGCGTCGCAGGAGACGGTCGATCAGCGCCAGCGCCTCCGTAATGTGGCCGGAGGTGCGTGGCTCATATGTCGGGGGAAGGATACCCAGTGCGGTGTAGGCGCGAGTGAATTCCGTCTCGACGCGGTAGGCACGGGCCCACCACGGTTCCGACTCCGTAGCGAGAGCGAGGATTTTGTCGTCGATGTCGGTGACGTTCCGGACGAGCGTGACGGTGTATCCACGGTGGGTGAGCCAACGTCGCCAAAGGTCATAGACGAGGGCACTGCGTAGATGTCCGATGTGTGGTGCGGATTGGCTCCCCGAGACCTACGGCGGTGCCGGCTGCACCGTGACCGAACTGGCCCTGGCCTGCGAGGAGACGGGCCGGGCCCTGGCCCCCACCCCGCTGCC
>NZ_JBEOXI010000426.1:0-4255 GCF_040296465.1 Streptomyces sp. NPDC002130 | reverse complement strand
TCGGCGACCTCGACGACACAGACCCGAGTGCCGGGTATGAGCGGTGCGTTGGCGCTGGTACGGCCCGGTCCCGTCGTGCCCGGCCCGTGTGGGCGGACTCGGAGGGTGCCGACGCGCACCTGGATGTGTGTCCCGGTCGGAGTGTGGACGCACGCGTTGGTGAGCAGATTCGACAGGATCTGCGCCAGCTGATGCGGGTCGCCGACGGCGTCGACGACGTCCAGCTCGTCCACGCGGGCGTCGTCCTCGGGGTCGGCGAGAGTGCGATACCGTCGGCCACGAGAGAGAGGAGGTCGACCGGTTGCCACCGCGTCGCGGGGACCTCACCGAGCCTGGCCAGTTGGGACAGGCTCTCGATGAGACGGCTCATCCGGTCGGCGTTCCGCACGATCAGCTGCTGCGCCTCCTGGCGTCGTTCCAGGCTCATCTCCGGCTCCTGCACCAGGAGTTCGGCGAAGCCCTGCAGAGACGTGAGGGGAGTTCGCAGTTCATGGCCGGCGTCCGCCAGGAAGTGGCGCAGCCGTTGCTCCGACGCCTCGGTGCGACACAGCGCGGTGCGCAGCCGGTCGAGCATCGTGTTCAGGGCACGGCTGAGGTGGCCGACCTCGGTGACCGCATGCCGGTCCGGAACGCTCAGTTCCAACTCACCTTCTGCGATGCGCCTGGCAGTGCGCTCGACTCCGACCAGCGGCCGCAGTCCCAGCCGCACAGCGAGGGTGCCGAAGAGGACGACCCCCGCTGCGACGGCCACCCCGACAGCGAGGCTGAACCACAGCATCCGGGAGGTCGCCTCGTCCACCTCCTTCAGAGGCAGCGCCACCACGACCCGGGTGCCGTCGGTGCCGGACCGGGCGATCACCCGCCAGGTGCTGCCGCCGTCGGTCGCGGCGACCGTGGCGGGGCGGCCGTTCTCGACGCCGAGTTCCGCCTCCGACTTCGGGAGTCGCGGCCCGGCACTGCCCCCGTCGCCGCTCAGCGACATGGCATTCCGGTGGCCGCCTCTGTCGTAGAAGTACACCCGGTAGTCCGAAGGGAGGCTGCCCGTCCTGCCGGGCGCCCCTGACGCCGTCCGGCCGTCGGCCACGTCCTTGTAAAGCTGGGGCACCGGCTGGAAACGGGTCAGTCGCCGGTCGACCTGGTCCGTCAGCCAGGAGTGAAGCAGGGCGAGTCCTGCCGCCTGACAGAGCAGAACCGCCGAGGTGGCCAGCAGCGTGACGCCGAGCACCAGGCGGGCTCGCAGCGAGCGCGGTTTCAGCCGGCGCAGCCACCGCCTCACAGCGCCGCCGCCCCCGGTCCGGGGCGCGCGGCCCGCAGGCAGTAGCCGACACCGCGGACCGTCTGGATGAGCTGGGGCTCGAACCGGTCTATCTTGCGCCGCAGGTTGCGTACGTAGGTGTCGACGATGCGGGCGTCACCGGCGAAGTCGTAGTGCCAGACCTCGGACAGGATCTCCTTCTTGCCCACCACGCGTTCCGGCTGCGCAAGCAGGCAGACCAGGAGCCGGAACTCGGTGGGCGACAGCCGGATGGGCAGCCCGGACCGGCGCACCTCGTGGGTCTGCTGGTCCAGCACCAGATCCGCGTACCGCAGCGGCGGTCTCCTGGTCCCTCCGCCCGGTGGCATGTCACTGCGCCGCAGGATGGCACGGATGCGCAGCAGCACCTCCTGCACGTGGAACGGCTTGGTGACGTAGTCGTCGCCGCCGGAGCTGAGGCCGATGATGCGGTCCTCGACGTCCGTACGCGCCGTCAGGAACAGCACCGGCGTATAGACGCCCTCAGCCCGCAGATGACGGGTCACCGCGAAGCCGTCGATGTCCGGAAGGCCGACGTCCAGCACGATCAGGTCGGGTTGGCCGCGACCGGCCTCGAACATGGCGGTCTGGCCTGTGTCGGCGGTGCTCACGGAGTAGCCGGCGGCGTGCAGGGCGGAAGTGAGCAAGGTGCGGATGCTGGGGTCGTCCTCGACGACAAGCACATTGTGTGGGGGTGGCGCGGGCGCCGACGGCGCGACGGGCATGGACCTTCCTTTGCTCGTGAGGAGTTCGCGGTGCGCCGAACGCCCGGACGGCGCCCCACGGGGGACTGCCGTCCGGGCGCCGGTGATCAGCCGGTCACCTCCTTGTTCTTGGCCAGCGCCGCGGTACGCTCGGTGACCGTCTTTCGCAGCTTCTCGACGGCGGAGTCCAGCTCCTTGCCGTCGGCACCGGCCTTCCCCGCCTGTTCGGCGATGGCGTTCAGCGCCTTCAGTGCGGTCCCGGAGCCGTAGAACTTCTGGTACAGCTCCTTGTACGCCTTCTTGTAGACGGGATCGAAGGTGTCCGAGTCCAGGAAGCGCTCCTTCAGCGGGTGGCCGATCATGCCGGCGAACCCACCGCCTTCGCCCTCACCGCCCTGACCGCCTTGGCCGTTCTGACCGCCCGGCAGACCGGGAGGCATGTCGGACGGCATGCGTTCCGGCAGATTCTCGGGCATCCCCGAAGGCATTCCTTCGGGCATTCCTTCGGGCATTCCTTCGGGCATTCCTGACGGCATCCCGGAGGGCATGTTCTGCGCGGCTTGGCCACCTGTGCCCTGGCCGCCCTGGCTGCTCTGCCCAGTGGCACCTCCAGTGCCACCACCGAAGGCACCGCCCATGCTCGTGTCGTCGTCCGGGCCCGAGGTCGCATCGCCGGTGAAGGTGAGGTTGTAGTCCCATCCCAGGACCGAGAACTTCTTGGTGTCCAGGTCGTACCACAGCAGGTAGTTCTTGCCGGGTCCGGCCATGTCGTCGAAGTTCATGAGCAGGTTCTGCGCGGCGAGGTACGTCGCCAGGGACTCGACGTCCACGTGCTGGTCGAGTTCCTTCTCGAACTCCTCGTCCGACGCCTCGTTCGCCCACTTGATGAGCTTCATGACCGGCTCCAGGTCCTGACTGCCCACTTTGTTGAGCTGCTCGAACGACTCCTCGTAGTCGGTCGGGTCGTCGCCCTTGTACTCGAAGCTGCCGCCGGCCCGCGCCTTGTAGAGCACGCCGTTGCCGTCAGCGATGGACTCCGCGTACTCCGTGTCCGGGCTCTCGACCATCAACCGGGTGGCGACCGGGCGGGTGTTGACCTTTACCGACGTGAAGGCGTACCGCTCGTTCTTCTGACCGGTGGTGTCCGTCAGACTCAGCGCGAGGGCCTCGTTCACCGGGACCTGGCCGTTGCTTCCGGGGCGCAGCGAGATCTCACGCTCGCCCTGATAGGCGCGGCCCTCGACGAACTCGTCGATCTTGATGAGCCAGGGCAGTTCCTCGGGCTTCTTCTCGGACAGGTTGTACTGCGTGATCCCGCCCATGATGTCACCGGCCCCGCCGGGACCGCGGCCATTGGCCTGGCCGCGGTCCCGGCCCCCGGTTGCGCCGTCCTGCTGCGCCTCCGGGGCGCCCTGCTCGGCGCCTTCGGGCATGGTCCGGCCGCCACCGGGCATGCCCTGGCCGTTTCCGCGCAGGGACAACAGTGTGGAGTTGCCCTTGAGGCGGATTCCAACGTCCTCGAGGTAGACCCCGTCGATGGTGAGGTCGGCTTTGATGTAGTCCTTGGTCCCGTCCTCGCGGAACTCCTTCATCATCTTTGTGAAGTCGGTCTGGTCGTACTCCAGTTGGATGGAGTGGGAGACCGAGGTGTCGTACAGGTCGACCATGCCCTCGACGTTCTGCGTGATGGCGTCAGCCTCCACGCGGGAGGAGGAGGTGACGTACGGCGAGATTCGGGCGTCGCCGAAGAAGTAGACCATCACCGCCAGTCCCGCGCAGAGGGCGCCGGCCGGCTTCCAGTGGTGCCGCAGCCGTACGGGGATCCGGTCGCGGAGCCGCCGCGGCCTGCGCCGGGGAGCCGCCTCGCTGCCGCCGGCCATCACAGGTCGGTCGAGTCGTAACCGGTCAGCACGGTCACCCGCTGGCCCGATGTCCGCTCCTGCAGCGCGGCCACCAGGTCGCCGGGCTCGGTGCCCTTCTTCATGCGCACCGTGTAGAACACCTCGGTCAGCGCGCCGCCGCGGATCGTCTCGGTGCTCACCAGCTCGAACTCGCTGGTGTACTTGATCAGTACGTCACCGATGGCGGGGCCGTAGTCTTCACCGGCCGGCACCTGGACCTTGACGACCTGCCGCTGCACGTTGAGGGCGAACCAGTTGAACTTGAACATGACGAGCATGACGGCGCAGATCACCACGGCGCCGACCGCAGCCAGCGTGTAGAAGCGGGCGCCGCAGGCCATGCCGATCGCCATGGC
>NZ_JBEOXI010000425.1:0-4262 GCF_040296465.1 Streptomyces sp. NPDC002130 | reverse complement strand
ATCCCGCCAACCGTCGACTTCGAGGGTGCCGCTCTCGCACTGAAGATCACTGCGGCTCAGATACGCTGTCCCGGTGCCTATCTGAGGTCACTTTGTCTTCGGCAGAGGAAGCAGGCCGTTGGGGGGATCGTGTCGGCCGGACCGGACAGGTCCTGTCTCGCGGCCGCCGGGCGGGCCGGGGCGGTCAGTCGAGGTCAGTGGTCCCGGACGCGGAGCACATCCAGCCGAGGCTGACAGGGGACTTCCTCTCCGTCAGCCGTTCCGCCTGACCCGGGTAATGGGCGTCGTTGACCAAGTCGATCACTCCCCCACGCGCGGGAACGAGTCGGGGTCGGCATCCACGTTCCAGCGTGTTTTCTTCGACGGGAACGGCAAGGGCATCAACGACCACGCCGCAGGCATCACCAAGGTGAAGAACAGCAAGGCCTACGTCACTGCCCACGACAAAAACCGGCTCGACAAGCCGCTCAACGAGTGCCTGACGGGCTCCAACAAGGGAACCGACCACTCGATCATCCGCGTCAAGCCAAACTGGTATCGAGGGGAAGATGCGTATGAAGAAGCGGGGCAGCCTGCTGTGCGGTGGCGTACTCGTCGTGGCCGGGATCGCCGCAGCGGTGTGGTGGAACTGGTTGCGGGCACCCTACGCCCTGGCCACTTCACCGAAGGTTTATGTGACGGTGCGTGTGGAGAAGTCCGTGTACCCCGACGTGCAGGAGACGGCCGAGGATGTCGACACCCTCATCCGGATCTATGTGCAACGGCTCAAAGACGGCGATGCCAAGGGACTCGCCGAGCTCGCCGGGCCGGCCTACAAACAGCCCGGACCGGCCGCAGCCAAGTATGTGCGCGAGTACGGCGAAGCAGCGAGCGGGCAGGTCGAGGTCACTGTGCTGGAGGGGTCCGTCGACTACTTCAACCCGGTGACGGTGGCGTACGAGGAGACCGGCCAGCGGCAGAACTTGCTGTTGGTCAAGGATGACGGACACTGGTGGATCGGCCTCGGCGACGGCGATCCGGCAGCCGGCAAGTAACGACAGTCGCGGAAGGGGCCCGGAGGTTGCTTCACCCGCCCCCCCGGGCCCCTTCGCCGTCTTCCGGCCCCGCCAGGCGGGGTAAAACCATCTCCTTACCCTCCACCGGCGAATTCCGGCTGCCCTACGTCGGAGGCAACCGCCGCGTCGAAGGACTGCGGCGAGAGGAAGTCGCGATGCTCGCCGGCCTCAGCGTCGAGTACTACACCCGCATCGAGCGCGGCCAACTCGGCGGCGCGTCCGAGAGCGTCCTCGATGCGATCGCCCGTGCACTGAAACTCGACGACGACGAGCGCGCCCACCTGTACGACCTGGCACGCAACGTCGCGCCCGGCGCACGCCGCAAACGCCCCCAGCGCACCTCCCCCATCACCGCGTCCGTGCAGCAGGTCCTCGAGTCCATGAGCGTGCCCGCCGTCGTCCAGAACGGACGTCTCGACCTCCTCGCGGCCAACGACCTGGGGCGTGCGCTGTACGCCGACCTGTTCACCATGGTCCAGCAGCCACCGAACCTCGCCAGATACGTGTTCCTCGACCAACGTGCGGAGGCCTACTACGCCGACCTCGACGAGGCGAAGGACCAGGTGGTCGCGATACTCCGCGCGACCGCCGGGCGCGACCCGCTGGACCGGCAGGTGACCGAACTGATCGGCGAGCTCTCCACGCGCAGCACCGATTTCAGCACCCGCTGGGCCAAGCACAACGTGCGTCGGCACTCGCGTGGACGCAAGGTCGTCCACCACCCGGCCGTCGGCAGGATGCACCTCGCGTACGACGACTTCGCCCTGCCCGGCGACCCACACGTCTCCATAACCACCTACACCGCGGATCCCGGTACGCCCAGCGCCGACGCTCTCACCCTGCTGGCGAACTGGGCCGATACGCACAAGCAGCCGCAGACGGCCATCGACGAAGTACGACCCCATCGCCCTCGTCGCCCTTAGGTGCTCGATCTGCACGGCCGGTCACCTCCCGCCCGTCGTGGTCCGCCGCGACGGCACGGTCCACGGACCGTGGCTCGACTGCGATCCGCCACTGGACGCGGATGATGTCCCTTCGAGACGCATGAACTGAACTTGCCTCACCCCGAGGGCACTCCCACCGCCTCCAGTAACGTCCTTCGCGACGGAGCACGCACCAGCGCTCCTGCCTGGTCCAGGTCAGCGGCGGCCAACCCTCTCCGCGGCCTGGTCCTTCAAGGCCGCACGCCTGGAGCGGACCTGACTCGGGGACAGGTCGCTGGCCCGTACCAGCTGAGGTGACTCAAGGCCGGCGGGTCTGGCCTCGAACAGCACGAACCGCAGGGTGTCCGCGTGGCGTCTGGCCGCATCACCTCGTCGCCGTGAGGCGCGGGGCATCCTCATTCGCCATTGAGCGGACGGGCCAGTTCGTCGTCGACGTCGACCTTGCCGGTGTCCACGGCCGTTTTCGACCGGGTGGCCAGATGCCCCAGACCTGCGACCACATCGATGTACCGGACATCACTGCTCCTCGCTGCTGCCGGAGTGGAGCACGGCCTCCGCGATCTCCCGCACGCGGTCCAGGGTGATCCCCGCACGCTGTTCGACGGCGAGGGGATGGTCGGTGGGCTCCAGTTCGACGTAGGGGCGCTCGCCAACCGGGCGGGTGTGGACGTGGGTCTTGAGATTGAGCGTCGTGGGCGAGTAGACCGGCAGATCAGTGGTCAGCCAGCCGAAGTACGGCTTCTCGGCCTCCCGGCCGAGCGTGTCCCACAGGTCCGCCGAGCGGGAGAAGTTCTCGCGGCTGAGCGAGACCCAGACACCCCAGGAGAACACCTCGTCGCTACCGACGATCGGTATCTCGATCATGCCCTTCACGAAGTAATGCTGCGCATGGACCACGCACTGGTCCGAGGAAAGCAGGCAGTCGTCGGCGACGGCGAACGCCGGATCCCACACAGCCGGGGCCTCGGCCGAGTAGTTCATCGGCAGCTCAGAGTGGTGGGCACCGCAGCACGAGCAGGTGAATCCGAGATCACTGGTCATGGCACTGGAGCCTAGTGACGGGTTCAGACACCGCCTCGGGCAGGAGCCCCTCCCGTCCCGCTGCCCTACAGGGCGCTCGGTCACAACCGGTGTGACCGAGCCCCAGAGCTGGCCTGGTTGGACAACATCAATGCACAGCACCGGCTGGCCCACCCGGTGCGAACCGGGTCACCACCGCGCGCGCAACACCCCGTCGCTGTCGGGCAGGACGGCGCAGAGCAGCGGGGTGCATTCGTCGACGCACAGAGGCAGGGCGCAGGCCGCCCGCGCGCCGGCCACCAGGGCGGCGAGCTGCTGGTGCTCAGGGTCGTCGACGATCGCGTGGCTGATCGTCCCGTCCTGCGCTTCCCAGACGAGCTCCATGGAGCCCTCCTCGGGCAGCGCGGCGAGGGCCGCGCCGACGTCAGGGGTCAGATCGGGCCAGACGGTGAGTAGGGCGCGCGGGCTGAGACCGGCGCGCACTGTGTCGAGGTTGGCGGGTGCCTTCTGGGCGAGCGGCGCAGGCCACGTCGACGGAGCTGTTCTAGTTGGCCTGCCTGGCCAACTACGTGCTCAGCCCTCAGTGGAACCAGACGACGAGGCGTACGTTCTCGGCTCCGTGGACTTCGCTGAGCGTTCGCATCACGCTCCAGACCGGTCCCCATCGGCTTTCGTCTCCTGCGACGGCGACTATCCCCCAGGAGGAGGTGCGGGCAAGCGTCGGCTGCGCGGCGCGCGGGGGCATCCGGGTCCCGGCCCGCACCACCGACCGATGGCCTACGCGGCTGCCGACAATGGCCGCAGGCGTTGCGCGACGCCGTGTAGACGGCAGGGGCGCAGCGCCACTACCACCGGGTCGCCCGAGCGGTTCACGGCCGTCCTTTCTCGACCGTGTACTGTCCAAGCGCATGCGGCAGATCGCCACTGCCATCGGCCTCGAGAGCGGCCACGACCCGGACGGTTCGGTCGCCGCCTGGATCTGGACGGTTGGGAAATGGACGCCCCACCGCTACCAGGACCAGGTCTACCTCTCCTTCATATACGCCGCCGCCGAACAGCTGGCCGCAGGGGACACATGGCCGCCTCGTCCCGCTGCGCACCTGCTCAAATGTGCGTTGTTCACCACCGTCTAAGGAGACATCCGACTAGCAGCACCACAGCGCGAGCCGTTCACAGCCCTGCTTCCACGAGCCTGCGCAGCTGGCTGGTGAACTCCCTGATCTGTGGATCGAGCTCATCCGGC
>NZ_JBEOXI010000424.1:0-4266 GCF_040296465.1 Streptomyces sp. NPDC002130 | reverse complement strand
GCCATCAGGCCCGGCATCTCGTGCTCGGCGAGGGTGATCTCCTTGCGGCCGAACTCGGCCAGGGAGAGGTCGGCGACCTTGAAGTTCGCTGCGTCAGTCGTGGACGAGGACACGTGTGCTCCTTGCGTTCGGTACGGCGTCCGCTGCCGAGCCCAGGACGTTGCGGTGGATCTCGAGCGTGGCGGTGGACTTGTTGAGGGTGATGTAGTGCAGTCCCGGGGCCCCTTCGGCGAGCAGACGTCGGGCCATGGCGGTGGCGTGTTCGACCCCGATGGCGTGACCGTCGGCCGGGCGGTCGCGGGCGGCTTCCAGACGGTGGGCGAGGTGCTCGGGGAATGCCGCTCCGGACAGTTCGGCGAAGCGGCGGATCTGGCGTACGTCGGTGGCGGGCATGATCTCCGGGATGATCGGGGTGTCACAGCCCGCGGCCGTCACCCGGTCCCGCAGCCGCAGGTAGTCCTCGACATCGAAGAACATCTGCGTGATCGCGTAGTCGGCGCCCGAGCGGCACTTGGCCACGAAGTGCCTGATCTCGGAATCCCAGTCGGGCGAGCGCGGGTGGCGCTCCGGGAAGGCGGCCACCCCGATGGTGAACTCGCCCAGCGAGCGCACGAGTTCCACCAGCTCGACGGCGTGCGTCAGACCCTGCGGGTGGGGGACCCAGGGGGCGTTCGGGTTGCCGGGCGGGTCACCTCGCAGCGCCAGGACGTCGCGGATGCCGGCGTCGGCGTACTGGCCGATGATGCGCCGCAGTTCGGCCGCCGAGTGGCCCACGGCGGTCAGGTGGGCGACCGGGCGGAGGGTGGTCTCGGCGGCGATGCGGCGGGTGACTTCGACGGTACGCTCGCGGGACGAACCGCCGGCACCGTAGGTCACGGACACGAAGTCCGGGCGCAGGGCCTCGACCCGGCGGATCGCGTCCCACAGAGCGCGGGTGCCGTTGTCGGTCTTGGGCGGGAAGAACTCGAAGGAGAACGTCGTCATGCGCGGACTCCCGTGTTGAAGTACGTCGCTTCGGGGTGGTGGACGACGATGGCGTCGGTGGACTGTTCGGGGTGGAGCTGGAACTCCTCGGAGAGCTGGACGCCGATCCGTTCCGGCTCCAGCAGGTAGGCGATCTTCGCGCGGTCCTCCAGGTCGGGGCAGGCGCCGTAACCGAGGGAGAAGCGCGCGCCGCGGTAGCGCAGAGCGAACATGTCCTCCATGACGGCGGGGTCCTCGCCGGCGAAGCCGAGTTCGCCGCGCACCCGGGCGTGCCAGTACTCGGCCAGGGCTTCGGCCAGTTGTACGGACAGGCCGTGCAGTTCGAGGTAGTCACGGTAGGAATGGGACTCGAAGAGCCCGGCCGTGGCGGCGCCGATCTTCGAGCCGACTGTGACGACCTGCAGGCCCACCACGTCCGTCTCGCCGGACTCCTCGGGGCGGAAGAAGTCGGCCAGGCACAGCCGGCGGCCGCGCCGCTGGCGGGGGAAGGTGAAGCGGGTCCGTTCCGTGCCCTGCTCGTCCAGCAGGATCAGGTCGTCGCCCTTGGACACACACGGAAAGTATCCGTAGACCACGGCGGCCTCGAGGAGGTTCCTGGTCTGCAGTTCGTCCAGCCAGCCGCGCAGGCGCGGGCGCCCCTCGGTCTCGACGAGCTCCTCATAGGTGGGCCCCTCGCCGGTGCGGTTCTGCTTCAGGCCCCACTGACCCTTGAACAGGGCGCCCTCGTCCAGCCAGGCCGCGTACTCCTTGAGCTGGATGCCCTTGACGACACGGGTGCCGAAGAACGGCGGGGTGGGCACCGGGTTGTCCACGGCCACGTCCGAGCGCACCGGGCCCCGCGCCTCGTCGGCCTGCAGGACCCGCGCGGTCGCCTTCGTCGGCACGCGGCGCTGCTTGAGTTCGGGCAGGCCGGCACCGGGCACACCACGCTTGACGGCGATCAGCGCGTCCATCAGGCGCAGCCCCTCGAAGGCGTCCCGGGCGTAGCGGACCTCGCCGTCGTAGATCTCGTGCAAGTCCTGTTCCACGTAGGCACGGGTCAGGGCGGCGCCGCCGAGGATGACCGGGAAGTCGGCGGCCATCTTGCGCTGGTTGAGCTCCTCCAGGTTCTCCTTCATGATCACCGTGGACTTCACCAGCAGCCCGGACATGCCGATCACGTCCGCGCGGTGCTCCCGGGCGGCGTCCAGGATGGCCGAGACGGGCTGCTTGATGCCCAGGTTGATCACGTGGTAGCCGTTGTTGGACAGGATGATGTCGACCAGGTTCTTGCCGATGTCATGGACGTCGCCGCGGACCGTGGCCAGCACGATGGTGCCCTTGCCCTCGGCGTCGGACTTCTCCATGTGCGGTTCGAGATACGCGACGGCGGACTTCATCACCTCGGCGGACTGCAGCACGAACGGCAGCTGCATCTGTCCCGACCCGAACAGCTCCCCGACGACCTTCATGCCCTCGAGGAGGGTGTTGTTGACGATGTCCAGGGCGGGCGTGGCCAGGAGGGCCTCATCCAGGTCGGCCTCCAGGCCGTTCTTCTCGCCGTCGACGATGCGCCGCCGGAGCCGTTCATCCAGCGGCAACGCGGCCAGTTCCTCGGCCTTTCCCGCCTTCAGCGACGTGGCGGTGGCCCCTTCGAACAGCGCCATCAGCTTCTGCAGCGGGTCGTAGTCGCCGCCACGCCGGTCGTAGATCAGGTCCAGCGCGGTGTTGATCTGTTCCTCGTCGAAACGGGCGATCGGCAGAATCTTCGAGGCGTGCACGATCGCGGTGTCCAGGCCTGCCTTGACACACTCGTCCAGGAAGACGGAGTTGAGCAGGATCCGGGCGGCAGGGTTCAGACCGAAGGAGATGTTCGACAGGCCGAGCGTGGTCTGCACCTGCGGATGGCGACGCTTCAGCTCCCTGATCGCCTCGATGGTGTGGACGCCGTCCTTGCGGGACTCCTCCTGACCGGTGCAGATGGTGAAGGTCAGGGTGTCGATGAGGATGTCCGATTCACGGATCCCCCAGGTGCCGGTCAGATCAGCGATGATCCGCTCCGCGATGGCCACCTTGTCCTCGACGGTGCGGGCCTGGCCCTCCTCGTCGATGGTCAGGGCGATCAGCGCGGCGCCGTGCTCCCTGGCCAGTTGCGTGACCTGCGCAAAACGCGACTCGGGTCCGTCACCGTCCTCGTAGTTCACCGAGTTGATGACCGCGCGTCCTCCGAGCTTCTCCAACCCGGCCCGGATCACCTCCACTTCGGTGGAGTCCAGCACGATCGGCAGCGTCGAGGCAGTGGCGAAACGCCCGGCCAGCTCCGCCATGTCGGCCACACCGTCCCGGCCCACGTAGTCCACGCACAGATCCAGCATGTGCGCGCCCTCACGGATCTGCTCGCGGGCCGACTCCACGCAGTCGTCCCAGCGGCCCTCGAGCATGGCCTCGCGGAACTTCTTCGATCCGTTGGCGTTGGTGCGCTCACCGATCGCCATGTAGGAGGTGTCCTGCCGAAAGGGCACCGTCTGATACAGCGACGCCGCACCCGGCTCCGGCCGTGGCTCCCGCTCGGCCGGAACCATCCCTCGCACCCGCTCGACCACCTGACCCAGATGCTCGGGTGTCGTACCGCAGCAGCCACCCACCAGCGACAGCCCGTACTCGCCGACGAACGTCTCCTGCGCATCGGCGAGCTCGGCGGGGGTGAGCGGATAGTGGGCGCCGTCCTTGCCGAGCACCGGCAGGCCGGCGTTGGGCATGCACGCCAGCGGTACCCTCGAGTGCCGGGCCAGATAGCGCAGATGCTCGCTCATCTCGGCCGGGCCGGTCGCACAGTTCAGGCCGATCATGTCGATGCCCAGGGGCTCCAGCGCGGTCAGCGCCGCCCCGATCTCGGAGCCGAGCAGCATGGTGCCGGTCGTCTCCACCGTCACCGAGCAGATCACCGGCAGGTCGGCACCCGTTGCCTCCAGCGCGCGCCGGGCCCCCAGGACCGCTGCCTTGGTCTGCAGCAGATCCTGCGTCGTCTCCACCAGCAAAGCGTCCGCACCACCGGCGATCATGCCCTCGGCGTTCTGCTGGTAGGCGTCGCGCAACGTCACGTACGGGGCATGGCCCAGAGTCGGAAGCTTCGTGCCGGGGCCCATCGACCCCAGCACCCAGCGCTGCCGCCCGCTCGACACGGTGAACTCGTCGGCCACCTCACGGGCGATCCGGGCGCCGGCCTCGGACAGCTCGAAGACCCGTTCCGCGATGTCGTACTCGCCCAGAGCCGCGAAATTCGCCCCGAAGGTGTTGGTCTCC
>NZ_JBEOXI010000423.1:0-4294 GCF_040296465.1 Streptomyces sp. NPDC002130 | reverse complement strand
TACTACGGCGACGAGATCGGCATGGGCGACAACATCTGGCTCGGCGACCGGGACGCGGTGCGCACGCCGATGCAGTGGACGCCCGACCGCAACGCCGGCTTCTCGACCTCCGACCCGGGCCGTCTCTTCCTGCCCGCGATCATGGACCCGGTCTACGGCCACCAGGTGACCAACGTCGAGGCGTCGATGTCGTCGCCGTCGTCGCTGCTGCACTGGACCCGCCGCATGATCGAGATCCGCAAGCAGAACCCGGCCTTCGGACTCGGCTCCTACACCGAGCTGCCCTCCTCCAATCCGGCGGTGCTGGCGTTCCTGCGGGAGTACGAGGACGACCTGGTCCTGTGCGTCAACAACTTCGCGCGGTTCGCGCAGCCCACGGAGCTGGACCTGCGCGAGTTCGCGGGGCGGCACCCGGTGGAACTGTTCGGCGGGGTCCGCTTCCCGGCGATCGGCGAGCTGCCGTATCTGCTGACGCTCGGGGGCCACGGCTTCTACTGGTTCCGGCTCACCCGGGTCGCCTCCCGCATCGGCCGGCGACTGTGAGCCTGCGCCGACGAAAGGAGGCGTGACCATGCCGAAGACCGCATTCCTCCGCCCGGACCTGCGGCGCCTGGCCGAGCCCATGGAGTCGCTCGGCGGGCTGCTGCGCGAGTGGCTGCCCCGGCAGCGCTGGTTCGCGGGCAAGGACCGGCCCGTCACGGAGCTCGGCCTGCTGTCGATGACCGAGCTCTTCCCGGGCTGTCTGCATCTGCTGATCCACGCCGGACACGCCGGACACACGGGCGTGCCCTCGCCCGGCGGGGCTCCCCCGGCCGGCGACTGCTACCAGCTCCTGCTCGGCGTACGGGAGCACCCGGCCCCGCGGCTCGGTCGGGCGCTCATCGGGCGGGTGCAGGAGGGACCGCTGGCCGGGAGGACGGTGTACGACGCGCTGCACGACCCACGTTCTGCCCAGCTCCTGCTGGACCGGCTGCGGCAACCGGGCACCGCCGGCCCCCTGCGCTTCGACTGCGACCCGGACCAGCGGGTGCCCGCCGGACTGGTGCCGCGGCTGCTGGACGCCGAGCAGTCCAACTCCTCGCTGGTGTACGGCGACGAGTACATCCTGAAGGTCTTCCGGCGCATCCAGCCGGGCGTCAACCCGGACCTGGAGGTGCCGGGCGCACTGGCCCGCCAGGGCTGTCACCGCGTTCCCGCGCCGGTGGCCTGGTTCCAGACCCGGCACCCGTTCAAGGCCACCCTCGGGGTGCTGCAGCCGTATCTGCGGGAGGCCTCCGACGGCTGGACGCTGGGGCTGAACGCACTGGCCGCAGGGGACGACTTCACGGTCCAGGCCCGTGCGCTGGGCGCGGCCACCGCGGAGGTGCACCTCGCGCTGGCGTCGGCGTTCCCCGTCGGCGGGCCCGGGGAGAACGGGCAGACGGCTGCCGCGATGACCGAGCGGCTGGACGCCGCCGCGCACTGCGTGCCCGCGCTGCAGCCGTTCGTGCCGGGCCTGCGGACCGCGTTCGCCGCCCTCACCAGCTGCGACCCGGGTCCGCCCGCCCAGCGCATCCACGGTGACCTGCACCTCGGTCAGGTGCTGCGGGCCGGGCGCGAGTGGTTCGTCATCGACTTCGAGGGCGAGCCGTCCCGGCCGCTCTCCGAACGCCGCAGCGCGCACTCCCCGGTGCGGGACATCGCCGGGATGCTGCGCTCCTTCGACTACGCCGCCCGGCAGCGCCGCCCCTGGCGCCCCGAGTGGGCCCGGCGCTGCCGCGAGGCCTACTGCGCGGGTTATGCCGCCCGCGCCGGCTGGGATCCCCGAAAGAAACACGGACTGCTCCGCGCCTACGAGACGGACCGGGCCGTGTACGAGGTGCTGTACGAGGCACGGCACCGCCCCGACTGGCTGCCTGTACCGATGGCGGCGATCGAGCGCCTCGCCGTGAGAGGAGACTGAGCCGTGGCCCTGCGAGACACCTCAATCCCGGAGCCGTCCGGCCCGGTCCCGAGCACGACCGCTCCCGCCCTGAGCCCGGAGGACCGCGGGCGCCTGCTGGCGGGGGCGCACCACGATCCGCACGCGCTGCTGGGTGCCCACCCGGTGCCCGGCGGGGTCGTGTTCCGGGCGCTGCGCCCCTTCGCCCGCGCGGTGAGCGTGGTCATCGGCGGCAGGCGCACAGCCCTCGTCTCGGAGGGCGACGGCCTCTTCTCGGGCGTACTGCCGCTGGACGCGATCCCCGCGTACACGCTGCACGTGGCGTACGAGGAGGGCGAGCAGGAGACCCACGACCCGTACCGCTTCCTGCCGGCGCTGGGCGAGCTCGACCTGCACCTGATCCGCGAGGGCCGGCACGAGCAGCTGTGGCAGGCGCTCGGCGCACAGCCCATGACCCACGAGGGCGTGAGCGGCACCCGGTTCACGGTGTGGGCGCCGAACGCGCAGGGCGTGCGGGTCGCCACGGACTTCACCCACTGGGACGGGACGCAGTTCCCCATGCGGTCGCTGGGCGCCTCGGGCGTGTGGGAGCTGTTCCTGCCGGACGTGGGCGAGGGAACGCCGTACAAGTTCGAGATCCACTCCCGGTACGGCCACCGTTTCCTCAAGGCCGACCCGATGGCACGGCGCTGCGAGGAGCCGCCCAACACGGCGTCGATCGTGACGGCCTCGCACTACGAGTGGGGCGACACCGAGTGGATGGCGCACCGCGCCGACACACCCGTGCACGAGGCGCCGCTCTCCGTGTACGAGGTGCACCTGGCGTCGTGGCGGCCGGGGCTGACCTACCGGCAGCTCGCCGAGGAACTCCCGAAGTACGTCAAGGACCTGGGTTTCACGCACGTCGAGCTGATGCCGGTCGCCGAGCACCCCTTCCACGGGTCCTGGGGCTACCAGGTCACCGGGTTCTACGCCCCGACGTCCCGGCTCGGCACGCCGGACGACTTCCGCTTCTTCGTCGACGCCTGCCACCGGGCCGGTATCGGCGTGATCATGGACTGGGTGCCGGCGCACTTCCCGAAGGACGACTGGGCGCTGGCCCGCTTCGACGGTGAGCCGCTGTACGAGCCCGGTGACGACCGGCGCGCGGAGCACCCGGACTGGGGCACGTACGAGTTCGACTTCGGCCGTACCGAGGTGCGCAACTTCCTGGTCGCGAACGCCGTGTACTGGTGCGAGGAGTTCCACATCGACGGGCTGCGCGTGGACGCCGTCGCCTCGATGCTCTACCTCGACTACTCGCGCGAGGACGGACAGTGGGAGCCCAACGCCTACGGCGGCCGGGAGGACCTGGCGGCCATGCGGTTCCTTCAGGAGATGAACGCGACCGTGTACCGGCGGGCCCCCGGGGTGGTGACCATCGCCGAGGAGTCCACCGCCTGGGGCGGGGTGACCAAGCCCACCGACACCGGCGGGCTCGGCTTCGGCCTGAAGTGGAACATGGGCTGGATGCACGACTCGCTGGAGTACATCGCCCACGAGCCGGTGCACCGCAAGTACCACCACCACGAAATGACGTTCTCGATGGTGTACGCCTACAGCGAGAACTACGTGCTTCCGATCTCCCACGACGAGGTCGTGCACGGCAAGCAGGCCCTGGTGTCGAAGATGCCCGGCGACTGGTGGCAGCGGCGCGCCACGCACCGGGCCTACCTCGGCTTCATGTGGGGTCACCCCGGCAAGCAGCTGCTGTTCATGGGGCAGGAGTTCGCGCAGGGAGCGGAGTGGTCGGTGGAGCAGGGCCCGGAGTGGTGGCTGCTCGACGACGGGTACCACTCCGCGGGCGACCACCGGGGCGTGCGCGACCTGGTCCGTGACCTGAACACCGCGTACCGGGCGACGCCGGCGCTGTGGCAGTGCGACACCCGCCCGGAGGGCTTCCGGTGGGTCGCGGTGGACTCGGCCGACGACAACGTCTTCGCGTTCCTCCGGCACGACGCCGAGGGGAATCCGCTGCTGGCGGTGTCGAACTTCTCCCCCGTCGTACGGCAGGACTACGGCCTGTGGGTGCCGGGGGACGTCGTCGCCTGGGAGGAACGCCTCAACACCGACGACACGCGCTACGGCGGCAGCGGCGTGACCAACCCGGATCCGGTCAAAACGGAGGACGGCCATGTCCGGATCACGCTGCCTCCGCTGGCCACGGTGTGGCTGACGCCGTTCGCCGTGTGAAGTCCCGCCGTCCCACCAGGTGTCCTGCCCGCCTGGAGGGGCACTGGGTGTCGTACCACCGGGAGCACCCGGTGGTACGACGCGGGCGGGGCCAGAATGGCAGGCATCAAATGATATAGGAAAATGAAAACTCTGAACAAC